>NZ_JAUBRJ010000027.1:0-71166 GCF_036701805.1 Microcoleus sp. N3A4 | reverse complement strand
GGGCGGAGCGAAGCGTAGGGTTCACTTCGTTCAACCCAACCTACAAATCTAAAAACCTCACTGTCAAATGTCAACTATTTAAATTATGCTATGATAAGACATCAAACTTTAGAAAGTAAAGTTATGGTCGTTACTCAAGATAACCCAGGACAAAAAACGTTAGAACTGACCGTAACTTGGGAGAAGTTGCCAGACGACTTCCAATTAGAAGAAAAACCCGTGGAGAATACAGGTCAACCGCTAATTGCTGGAGCACTGCGAGAAATCTTAGAACTGAGAGGATCGATCGGGTCACAAATGCTGATAGCCAGCAATTTCGGCATTTGCGCTACTGTCAACGGCGAGTTAGTAATCAAAGCACCAGATTGGGTTTACGTACCGTCGGTCTCGCCCGCCGAATCGAGAAGAGACCGCAAAAGCTATACCCCAAACTTGGAAGGAGAAATCCCGACCATTGTCATGGAATTCTTGTTGGAAACAGACGGTGGGGAATATTCTATCAAACGTACTTTTACTCCGGGAAAGTGGTTTTTTTACGAACAAATTCTGCAAGTACCAACTTACATCATTTTTGACCCAGAAACTGGCTTGCTGGAAATATATCGCTTGCAAAATGGCAACTACGAACTAGAATTTCCTGACGCGGAAGGTCGTCACTGGATGGCAGATTTTGGTTTGTATTTAGGAACGTGGCGGGGGGAGAAAGAACAGCGTACAGGCTATTGGTTGCGCTGGTGGGATGAAGCAGGAAATCTGCTTTTATGGGGTGTAGAAGAGTTAGCAGCAGAACGCCAGCGGGCCGATCGCGAACGTGAACGGGCCGATCGACTGGCTGAATATTTGCGCGATCGGGGAATTAACCCGGACGAGATTATTTGATAAGTTGTACGCCATATCTGTAGGGACACGGCATTGCCGTGTCCGCAATTACTCCATATTATCTAATACTCGGCTTCCTATTCCCAAGATTCCGGGCTCCGGGAACTTTTCGGCTCGGACGGCGACTGTTCAAACTGCTAGCAGTTCGAGCATTCACAGCATCAGCAGCAGCTATTAAACCCAAATCTTGCAAAATTTCAACAGCCGCCCTTTGTCCCGTTTCGCAACCGCCTTCCATGTAACCTTGATTTTCCAGCGAAGTGTGTTCCCCGGCAAAATATAAATTGCCAACTCGTTCGCCTTCAACGCCGTACATTTGCGTCCACTGTCCGACTAAATAGCAGGCATAAGAACCTTTAGAAAAGCGTTCACCAGGCCAATAAGCTCGCACAGCTTTGCCCGATCGCAAATTTCTCACTCCGGGAAAAACTCTTTCAAATTGGTTCAAAAATCTTTGTGCTTGGTCTTCTGGAGTTCCAGCACCGATCGACAAACCCTGCTTTCCTCCTGTAAAATTAGTGATCAAACCGTTAGGAGTAGGGGCGAAAGGCGTAGCTTCCCAGGTATTCTGGAATCCTAAATCGCTATAAACAGAAGCAGTCGATCGATAAAGTTCCCGCCAAATTCGGCTGCGGTAGCCGGTAACTAATTTAGAATTAGTACCGTAACCCAATTGCTCGATCGCCCTGCGCTTTGGTTGGGGCAAAGGTACGTTAATTTTAACGTCTCGCAGAGTGCTGAACGGCAAAGTTAACAAAACTCGCTCGTAAGTGCGCTCGAACGCGCTTTGTCCCGATCGCAAATTTACCCGATAGCGGCCATCCGGCAAAAGAGTAATCGCTTCCAAAACCGTCCCCGCCTCGATCGAACCAGACAATTGACCCGCCAAACTGTTGATAATTTGACTGTTGCCACCGTCAATCTCATAACGCTCATCGCTGTTGCCGTACAATTCAAAACTGCCAGCTTCAGAACCGATTAAAAACAGCAGATTTAATGCCGACTGTTCTTCGGGATCTCGACCGAATTCCCCCGTGTAAGCAATGCGGAGTAACTGCCGGACAATCGTGCTAGTATCAGCTCGATCTACATATTCAGCGATCGAAAGATTGTCCAATCTTTCCGCTGCTTCTGTAAAATCTTGATAGCTAATGTTATCTCCGATAGCGCCCAAATCTCCATTAATTTTACTCGCTAGCGGCGCAAAGTCGGCGATTATTTGCTCAAGAGAAAAGCGGCGCCCTTCAAAGAAAAAAGTATCCTTCACCAGTCCACTCTGCACTTGGGCTAAGTCGATCGCCCGCAAACCCAATTCCGTCGCCAGCGAGATTAAATTAGTATGACCGGTGTCAATAAATGCTCCTCCCACGTCCACCGGAATCAGCGTTCCAGCCGCCTTGGGAATAGTGCGAATCCGCCCCCCCACGCGGTTCGTTGCCTCGATTATATCGGCGCGCACGCCCGCTTGGCGCAAGCGATAAGCCGCCGTCAAACCCGCAATTCCTGCACCCACAACCAAAATCGGCGATCGCCCGCCCTGTTGAGCAAAAGCTCCCCCTCCCTCCCTGGTAAAAGTCGCAGCAGCGACTGCCCCCGCAGCAGCTAAGCCCCCGTGCAGCAAGCTACGCCGAGATATGGGAGAATTGGGAGTGCGATCTGTCAGCATCCCCAGCAGTTCATCAGCCGGAATGCCCGTTTCCCTTGATTTCTGGGCAATACTCGCAGCGCGGCGCAGCATTGCCATCAGTCCAGATTTAGCCATAATTAAGACACCCTCACAAAACAAAACTTTGATGTAAACTGGATTCTCGATCGTGCACTTTCCAGACTAAAGTCCAGAGAGATTTTTTTAATAATGCTAACCCTCAGAACACTGTTCGACAGCAAATTTTATCTCGAAAACAACCCAGATGTCGCCGTAGCAGTTGCCAGAGGCACGGTATCGAGTCCCTTCGATCACTACCGAAAAATTGGCAAATTTGAGAATCGCGACCCCAATGCCCTGTTCGACGCCAGCTATTATTTAGACACCAATACAGATGTAGCGACATCAGCCAAACTCAACGGCTTTTCAGCAGCCGATCACTTTATCAGATTCGGTCAATTTGAAGTTCGCAGCCCCAACCCTTTCTTCGATGTTGGTTTCTATCTAGCAAGCAACCCAGACGTTCAGACAGCAGTCCAAACAAATCAACTTACCGCATTTGAACACTACTTCAACGTCGGTCAATTTGAAAACCGCAAACCCAGCGTTTTCTTCGATCCCAGCTTTTATCTAGAAAAATATCCGCTGGTAGCAGCAGCAGTCACAAACGGCGCAGTTAAAAGTGCGATCGGCCACTACATTCAATTCGGTCAACAAGAAGGACTGTCGAGCACTCTCCCCGATCCCGCCGACAATTTGAACGCAGCAAAAAACCTGGGTATTCTGGGAGAAATTCAAACTGCGAGCGATTTTGTAGGCGCTGCTAAACCAACCGAAATTTACAGTTTCATCCTCAATACTCCGAGCCTTTTTAGTGTAACTGTTGACGGTTTGAGTGCAGATGTTGATGTAGAATTAATTCAGGATATCAACGGCAACGGCGCAGTTGGATTGGACGATATTATTGCTTCGTCTAATAATTTAGGCACGGCTTCGGAACAGATTGTGAGTAATGGCGCTTTGCCTGCGGGGACTTATTTCGTCCGCGTTTCTCAATTTCAAGGCGATACAAATTATGACTTGAGATTGCTATCGGCTCCCTCAGCAATACCGCCCCAAACTTAAAATCAAATTAACTTACAGCAGATTCCACATTTATGAAGTACACCCGCCTATCGTTAGCTTCCCGTAGGGACACGGCACTGCCGTGTCCCTACAATTCACAAACCTGGAATACGCTGTATAGCAATCCTAAATGATTTGAAAAATAGTACGCGAGCAAGATGCTCGCACTACAAGGATTCCGATCTCGATCGATTTTGCGACTGATTTAGGACTGCTATATATAGCAAGCCTAAATCCCTCAAGCAAACACACACTCTTCTCTTCTGTTCCTTCGCGCCTTCGCGGTTCGTAAAAAAACATCTGGTTCACAAATGATTTAGACTTGCTATAAAACAGGTTGCAAACAGGGCGATCGACAATTTGCCCGGGTTTCACTTATTAGTTTCTGGCCCTCCAGGAGAAGGCAAAGATTGAAGAGGTGTTGGAGGCAAATTAGAGCGACTTCTGGTTAGAGTAGCAGACACTAAAGCATAGCCCAAAATAGCAGGAAGCACGATCGCGCTCAGAAACACGATCGCCGCAGCCCAAGTCATCGCATTCGAGATCGGGCCGTAATGAGTGCGGTAAGGGTCAAATGTTGGTAAATTAGGTCTCGGGGCGTCCCGCAGCGCGATCGGACGTTTGAACCGCACCCGCCTGTCGTCGAGCTTTTCAAGCAAAATCCAGCCAACTTCCGCCTCTTCTTGGCACAGCTTGTGAAAAATCGCAGGATTGCGAAACAAATCGTTGCTAGCCCGCACAATCTTGTACTCCCAAACCGTCAAATCAACAGCATTGGGAGCGGATTTGGGATTGCCATTCGAGCTAGCATTTTCAGGCGCATTAAAATTATCTTCTTGAGATTCGTACCGAGTCAAAACTTCCTCCTCCTCGTCGTATTTTTGCCCCGCAGCCAATTGCTCGCGGCTCACCAATATACCCAGGATCGCAGCCTCCAAGCCGAGACTGCCAACCATCAAACTCCAAATCAGAATTTCAACCATAAAAGGAGTTAAAAGTTAAAAATCAAAAACTAAAAAGACTCGCTTTTAACTTTCAATCTTTAATTTTCAAATAGCCTTCCACCAGACAATCTGCACCTACCGCGCGCCAAGAAACCTGCTCTAAAGTCAAAGCATCAGTCATTGCGGAAAACCCCAAATCTCCCACAGGAGTTGGAGCTCCTTGGCCGCCGACAATTTTAGGAGCAATAAAAGCCATAATTTTTTGAACTGCACCCTCAGCAATTGCGTTGGCCGCCAAAGTGCCGCCGCATTCCCAAAGTACAGAAAGAAAAGATCGATCGTACAAATAAGCCATCACATTAGTCGGCGTCAGCGGCGACAATTCCACAACTTCCACCCCTTTTGCGATCAAAAATTCCTGAAATTCGGGGTTAACACCAGGCTCAGTCAGCACCAAAGTAGCCGCCACAGAGGTTTCCCACAACCAAGCCGACTTCGGCAAATCCAGAGTGCGGCTCATCACCACCCGCAGGGGATTATTCCTGTCAGGCTGGTGACTCGTCAGTAAGGGATTGTCCAGACGCACCGTATTTCCCCCAACAATCACAGCATCGCAGCCGACGCGCACCCGGTGTACCTCGCTCCGAGCCTCCTCGCCTGTCACCCAAGCGCTGTGGCCGCTACTGGTAGCAATTTTACCGTCCAAAGTCATCGCATATTTCAAAATTCCCAAAGGCCGGCGGTACAAAATCCGGTGTACGAAAGCCTCGTTGAGTTTTTGGCAAGCTTCCCCTTCCACTCCCGCCACCACTTCAATCCCAGCCTCTCGCAACCGAGCTAGCCCAGTTCCAGCTACCAAAGGATTCGGATCGACCATGCCAGCCACTACTTTTGCCACCTTGGCCTTAACTAAAGCTTCGGAACAGGGAGGAGTCCGCCCGTAGTGGTTGCAGGGTTCCAGGTTGACGTAGACGGTCGCTCCTTCGGCGAGTTCCCCCGCTTCCCGGAGCGCAAAAACTTCGGCGTGAGGTTGACCGGCACCGGGATGAAACCCTTCGCCGACAATCTTGCCGTCTCGGACAATTACAGAACCGACTAGCGGATTGGGTGCGGTTTTGCCGAGAGCACGGCGGGCTAATTCTATACAGCGGCGCATCATAGCTCGATCGAACTCTTGAACTTCGCTGTTTTCCAGTTGTTTTGTACCTTGCTGCTGTCCGTTAGCTAAGCTGGCGATCGCTTTAGCGTCCGCCGGAAAAGTTTCCATAAGATTTTGGTATGATATCTATCCCTGAGTGTACTGACTTTGATGCTAATTTTGGCTGCGAGCCGACGATCGATTGCTGCTGGGGCAAACTGTACGTTACCAGGAGCGAAGGGTTTAGGGCGATCGACCCCGCACGCCCGATCGAATAGCTTTAACATGAGGAAAGAATAGCAGGCGCTTGAGAAAAAACAATGAGTCAGGACATGGAGCGGGAATTTGCCAGCCGCGACGAATTAATTGCCTACGTGCGCGAACAGTTCCCCGAAGCTGCCGCCCGGGACAGCAGCGTACCCCCGATCCTAGGCGGGCGCAAAGCTGCTGAAAAAGCGCTGCAACAAGTCGATCCCGGCAAGTACGCCTCAACCCGCAATTTCCTCAACGGTGCGGTAACGCGCTTGTCGCCCTATTTGCGCTACGGCGTTTTGAGTCTTGCGGAAGTCCGGGATGCCGTGCTGGAGAAGGTGCCGCATCAAGAAGATGCCGTAAAACTCGTCAACGAGTTGGGTTGGCGGGATTATTGGCAGCGACTGTACGCCGAATTGGGCAACGGGATTTGGCAAGACCGGGAAGCTTACAAAACTGGTTACACTGCTAAAGATTACAGCGAAACTCTGCCGCAGGATGTCATAGAGGGCACGACTGGTTTAGTTTGCATCGACAGTTTCAGCCGCGAGTTGCGAGAAACTGGTTATTTGCACAACCACCAGCGGATGTGGACTGCCGCTTATCTGGTACACTGGCGGCGCGTGCGCTGGCAAGCCGGAGCTCGCTGGTTTTTGCAACATTTGCTAGATGGAGATCCGGCGAGCAACAATCTTTCTTGGCAGTGGGTAGCGAGCACTTTTAGCCACAAACCTTATTTTTTTAATCGCGAAAATTTGGAGCGTTACACTAAGGCGGTTTATTGTCGCGATTGTCCTATGTACGGGCAATGCGATTTTGAGGGAACTTACGAATATTTGGAAGGGCAGTTGTTTCCTTATGGAGAAAAGGTCGATCGCAGCGGCGGTTCTAAAAGTTGGCAAGGCTCTAAAAAAGGTCGCAGAAATTAAAAAGTCAGTAGTCAGTAGTCATTAGTCAGTAGTCATTAGTCATTAGTCATTAGTCATTAGTCAACAGTCAACAGTTAACAGTTAACAGTTAACAGTTAACAGTCAACAGTTAACAGTCAACAGTCAACAGTCAACAGTCAACAGTCAACAGTTAACAATTACTAATTTATGAACAATCCGATTATTTGGCTGCACGGTGACTGTTTGAATCCTGAAGGCCAGGCTTTTCAAGCGCACCCAGAGGCACCGGCAATCTGGGTTTGGGATGATGCGCTGATTGATGAATGGCAGTTAAGTCTCAAACGAATGGTGTTTATTTACGAATGTTTGCTGGAGTTGCCTGTAGTTATTCGGCGGGGCGATGTGGCTGCGGAAGTTATCGCTTTTGCGATCGAATCCGGCGCTAATCAAGTGGTGACTGCGGAAAGTCCCAGTCCTCGGTTTCAGGATATTTGCCGGGAAATTAAGCGATCGCACCCAGTAGAAGTTTTGCCGCCAGAACCGTTTGTCCGCTACGATGGTTACATTGATTTGAAGCGTTTTTCCCGCTATTGGCGCGTCGCTGAAAAATATGTTTTTTAATGGTAATTGGGAATTGGTTGCATCGGAATAATATATTTGGATGATCTCGCGTGCGAGCGTCTCGCTCGCGGCATAGATCGCTCGCGGCATAGATCGCTCGCGAGACATAGATCGCACTACATTATTCCGATCCTGCCAGATTTGATATTACGCAACGGATCAATTTTCACGCTATCCGTGGGGGTAAGGTGCGCCCACAAGCACCCTACAGATAGTGCCTGTGCGTAAGTCCTGAAATAACTAATAACCAATAACTAGCAACCAATTTAACTTCCCTTCAAACGCTGCAACAGCCATTGAAATCTAGATTCAGCCAAATCTGGATTTTCGACATTTTGCGGGATGGCGCGCTCGTCGTCGTCTGACTCTTGATATATTAAATAATCAGTATCATCGCCGAAGCGTTTGACTGTACCCCGCAGTCTCGACGACAGAAATTTGGTAATCGCCCGATAAAACCGCAGAGAAAAAAGCACGTCTTGCTCGAGTTTTTCAGTTAGCAGCCGCCTGGGAATTGACAGAATGAGGCACTCTTCAATTGCTGTGACGCTAGCAGAAGGAAGCCTCCCGTCTACAAAAGACATTTCGCCCAACACTTCCCCGGAAATAATTTTTCCAATTTCTTTGTCGCAAGATGATACAGCAACGCTCAAAGTTCCATCCAGAACTATGTACAGGGCGTCTAAGGGCTGACCTTCGGTGATGAGGGTGGTGCCGGGGAGGACTTGGGTACGGGTGCCGTTGGCGAGCATCCAATCGATGTCGCGATCGCTCAATTCGCCTAATATGACTAGAACTTTGCTCATAAAGTCAGGTTGAGATGAAATAATTTGTATTTTTTTACTTGTTTAGTTGCGTGCTGTTGTGAGATGGTCAGACCCTGAGCGAAAGCGAAGGCTAAACTTTACAAATAGGACACTAAATTTTAGACAATTCTAATAATATTCAGTAATTTTGACACGATCGAGCCACAACAGTTTGTCGGATCAGTGCTATTCTACATTACTTGTCAGGGACTGTGCAGCAGCCGATCGCGTTGTTTTAACTGCGCTTGTTTTGGACGGCGGGGCTGTCAAAACTGTTTTGAAAGCTTGCTGTCTCTTGGTTTCGAGGCGGTGCGCCCTCAAAAACCGGATTTTTCCGGCGTGGCTGCGAGTGCAGCGCCCCCAAGTACAGAATTGTAGAATGCAAGCGAGACGCGCGATCGACCCTTTAATTAAATAAAATCGAGCGTGTAATCCTCCCTAGGATTGATTTTTAGCCGATCGATCGGTAAATTAAAATTAGCCTCAAAACCGGCCGTCGGTTCTTGAATCTAATCAGCTTGAGAGTTGACTCTTCAACGGTTGAGTGCCAATCTAGGAACAACACAACTCAAATTTGTGTCTTTTTTTAGCAAAGCTCTCGACGGTCGCCCTCAAACACTTACACTTTTAACACACGGTTCATTGAGGAGTTTCTATGAATAGTCTATTTTCCAAGTCGGCTTTTGCGTTAATAAACCTTGCAGCTTTAGCTGTTTGTTGCAGTACCATGTCAGCGAAAGCTGAAACGGGCAACTTGCCCGATGTCGGTACAACTGCAACTTTGGCGACTCAAAATATTGACCAAATTTCTGAGCCGGCGGCAACTTCAGCAGTTAAACCCGACGCAGAAACAACGGCTAGTAATACCAAAATTGATTCTATCAGTTGGAGCGAACTAACAGAAGCGGCAGACCCTGCAGCCTCCGAACCGGCAGCCAACTTGCAAGTATCTATTGCTGCACCAGAAAAATCGGAAGCAGCAACATCTGAAATTGCTGGGACAGAAACTGCGCCAAATACCTCGATTGCTGCTGAGATCCAAAAGTCGGAAGAAACCGCTACAATTGCTGATAATGGCGTCAAAGTGCAGTCAAATGTCGAGACTGCCAAAAAGAGCGATCGACCTACTTCAATTGTTGCCGATCGCAATAATTCTGAACTAACAGCAACGAAGGAAGAAAAAGAAGTCAAAACAGCACAAGAAGTGTTGAGCAATCCTGTCAGCACTTCCGCCTCAACTCTGAGAAACCAACCGAAAGTTGCTGAAAAACCAGGAACTGTCTCGGAACCCACTAAAAAAGTGGCTCAAGATACTCAAATCCGACCAGGCCGGGCTACCCGTTCTGGGCCCAGCTACGTCGGTATTGGCGGCAATCTAGGTTTTGGCGGAGATTCATCATTAGGCGACAGTTCATTTGCGATTATTAGCAAAATTGGTTTGACCAACAATTTCTCGGTGAGACCGACTGTTTTGTTCCGCGACAACTTAACTATTCTAGTTCCCGTTACCTACGATTTTGTATCTCAAGAGGCAGTCGAAGTCAGCGATGATTTTGTGATTACTGCTGCTCCTTATGCAGGTGTTGGCGTCGCATTTTCTACCGGTGATGACAGTAATTTTGGCTTCCTGATTTCGGGGGGTGTAGATGTGCCGCTGTCGAGAAATTTTACAGCAACAGCGGGACTGAATGTTGGTTTTCTCGACGGAGCTGAAGTGGGATTGTTACTCGGTGTCGGCTATACGTTCCCGAATATTGCCAGGTAGTGTTGCTGTTTGATCAAACGCACGACAAGTAAATAGGCGCGGGGTTGGCTGTAGGAATACAGTCAACCCTTTTTGATGATGGAAAATCTGCCTGTGCGATCGAGGTAGGGTGCGCCATAAGCAGAGAGCGCCGAGATTGATTTTTGTGAAAGATATAATGATGGTGCGATCGATCTGAGATGTTGCGTCATTATTGTCAAGAACGGGCAAGATGCCCGTTCCACAATCAATCAAATTCACTCTTTGTGGAACAGGCATCTTGCCTGTTCTTGAAAATGGTTCAACATATGAGATCGATCGCACTTTCTCACCAACCACCCGAAAAAACCGTGACTAAAACAGAAATCTTAGCAGCCCTCAAAAATCTGACCGCAGAAGAACGCCTAGAAATCATCGAAACAGCTTCGCGGATGATGCGCGAAGAAATAGAAGAAAAAGCCCAGCGCAAAGCCGAGAGAAAGCTGAAACTCAGAGCCTCAGCAGAAGCAGCGGTTCCTTTGTATGAACCAGGAGGGCCGCTTCATGATTTGTGGTCGCCCGACAGCGAACCGTATTTCGATTCAGAGGAAGAATACCTGAACGCAGGGGTAAAAACTAATGCGTAAAGGCGAAGTGTGGCTTGTCAGACTAGATCCAACGGTGGGAGATGAAATTGGCAAAACTAGACCTGTTGCGGTTGTCAGCGATGATGAAGTGGGAAATTTGCGGCTCAAAGTAATTGTTCCAATTACAGCATGGAACGATCTTTTTTCCCCGCTGCAGTGGATGGTACAGCTCGAACCGACATCAGAAAATGGCTTGGCGAAAGTCTCAGCCACCGACACTTTTCAAGTCCGTTCCGTTTCCCAACAAAGATTTGTCCGACAACTCGGAACCCTGTCCGATACAATTATGGAAGACATTTCCGAAGCACTGACAATTGTTCTGGATCTGGATTGAATAACTAGGCAACAGCGCACAAATAGTGTTAATTATAGATAGATTGTACGGCGCGATGGCCTAAATGATTCCTATACAACTTACACTTAAAAATTTTCTCAGCTATCGCGAAGCTGCTTTAGACTTTCGCGGCCTGCACACCGCTTGCATTTGCGGGCCTAACGGTGCCGGCAAATCTTCTCTCTTAGAAGCGATCGCCTGGGCACTTTGGGGCTGTTGCCGCAGCGATACGGAAGACAATATCATCCATATCGGCGAAACAGATGTGCGCGTTGATTTCACTTTCTCCACCGGCGGCCAAATCTACCGGGTGATTCGCAACCGCCGGCGCGGACAATCGGGAAGTTTGGAATTTCAAGTCAGCTTGAATTCTGCCGAGAGCGAGGAAAAACTTAATTTTCGCACGCTCACAGACAAGGGTCTGAGAACAACTCAGCAAAAAATCCTCGAACACATCAAACTAGATTACGATACTTTCATTAACTCGGCGTATTTGCGGCAGGGGCGAGCTGATGAATTTATGCTCAAAAAGCCGATCGAACGCAAACAAGTTTTAGCCAATCTGCTCAAACTCGACTCCTACGATACTTTATCGGAACAAGCCAAAGATACGTCTAAACAATTTAAAGCTGAAGTCGATCTGCTCAAGCAGAGTTTGCAAACCGTACAAGAGCAACTGCAGCAAAAAGAGGCGATCGCCTCAGAACAAACTCAATTGCAGCAAGCAACGGATTTGCTCTCTTCACAGCAGCAAGCCGACACAACCGAGTTGCAGCAACTGCAACTCCAGCACCACAACCGCCAAACTTGGCAAAAACTCCTCGCCGGCCACCAGCAACAGCACTACAATATCTCTCAAGAATGCCGCCGCTTGCAGCAAGAACTCAGCGCAGCCAAACAGCAACAAAATGAGCTGCAAGCTCTCCTAGGACAAGAAAATGAAATAACAGCAGGCATCGCGTATTTCCATAGCTTGCAAGCCACAGAAGAGACTATGGCAGGAAAATTCAAGGTTAACCAACAAGCCCAAAGTCAGCGCCAAAAGTTGCAAGAACAGCAGCGCGACGAACTGAGCTTTTTGCAAAGCAAAATTCAGCAGTTGCAAGCTCAATTAGATGTTTTAGAACAGGATGAAAAAGATGTTCTGGAGATTCTCAAACAGCAGCCGGAGGTTGACAAAGGACTCGCACAGTTGCAAGCTACTCGATCGCGCCTCAACCAACTCGATCGACTGCAACTGCAAGTTTCGCCGCTGCTACAACAGCAGCAGCAAAAGCAACAAAAGCTCGATCGCGCCCGCGCCGGTTTAACCGCCCGCTTAGACGAAATCAACAGACAGGTGCAAGTTCAGCAGCAGCAGCGACAGCCGCAATTACAGCAGGAAATCTCGGCCATCGCCAATCAAATTTTGCAGTTGGAAAACAAGCGAGTTTATCAGCAGCGAGTCCGCGAAAAAGGTCAAGAAAGGCACGACTTTCTAGGAAACCTGCAAGCCAAAAGCCGCGACTATCAAACCAGACTTGCCGAGCTCGACCAAAAACTGCAACTGCTGCGGAAACATGAAGGAGAAAAAACCGCAGGCGAAGGTAAAGCCTCGAATTTTGCGGAAAACGAGCCATCGAATTCGCCTTTAATGGTGCGAGATACAAATTTTGGCAATTGTCCTTTGTGCGATCGACCTTTAGACGAACACTACTGGAATTTGGTAGTCGCAAAACACCACTCCCAACAGCAGGAAATCTGGAACCAACTGTGGGTTGTGCGCGAACAGTTGGCCGTCTCCGAGCGCGAAATTCAAGTCCTCAGACATGAATACCGCGAACTAGAAGAGGAATTAGCGCCCTACCAAGAATTGCGGGAACGCCGCAGCCATTTGCAAGCACAATTAGATAGCCTGGGCCAAGACGAAAACCGGCTGCAAAGTATGCGTCAAGACGCGGCAGAAATAGAGCGGTTGCTTCGCACCGGCGAGTATGCAGCCGATGACTTGGGCCAACTCCAACAAATCGAACAGCAACTGCAACAGCTCAATTACAGCGATCGCAGTCACTCCCTCGCCCGCAGCGATGAAAAGCGCTTGCGGTGGGTGGAAATTAAGCAAGCTCAAATCAAAGACGCTCAGCAGAAACTGAATAAAATTAATGCCCGCCGCCCGGATTTGCAAACTCAATTAGCCACGGTACAGCAACAGTTAGAACAGCAAAAAAATAGCTCGGAAATACAGCAGCAAATTCTGTCTTTAGATAGATACATTGCGGAAATTGACTATAATTTGGAACAGCACGAACACGTCCGCAGCGAAATGCGCCGATCGCAGTTTTGGATCGCCCGCGCCGAAAAATTGCGATCGGCAACTGTGCAGTACCCGCAAGTGCTGCAGCGGGTTAATGAAATAGCAAGTTCGATCGCTGTGCGCGATCGAGATTTGCAAGCTGTCAGCGCTCAAACTTCAGCGATGAACCAGCAGTTGCAAGAACATCCCGATCCCACAGCCCGCATCAGCGCGATCGAACAGCAAATCAGCCGCCGCCGCCAGCAGCTTGACCAACATTTGGGAAGTCTCGGACGCCTCCAGCAGCAGCAGCAAAATCTGGAAAATCTGCAAGTTCAGCTAGTAGCTCAAAAAGAGCAAATGCAAGTTGCAAAACGCCAGCAGCGAGTTTATCAAGAGTTGGGTCAAGCATTTGGTAAAAACGGCATTCAAGCTTTAATGATTGAAAATGTTTTGCCTCAACTAGAAGCGGAAACCAATCAGATATTGGCAAGATTGAGCGCGAATCAATTGCACGTTCAATTTATCACTCAGCGGGCTGCTGCTTCTAAAAAAGCAACTAAATTGATTGACACTTTAGACATTTTAATTGCTGATGCTCGCGGTACTCGCGCCTACGAAACTTACTCGGGCGGTGAAGCTTTTCGGATTAATTTTGCGATTCGGCTGGCGCTGGCGAGACTGCTGTCTCAGCGGGCGGGTACGGCTTTGCAAATGTTGATTATCGATGAGGGATTCGGGACTCAGGATGCTGAAGGGTGCGATCGGCTGATTGCTGCAATTAATGCGATCGCCTCCGACTTCGCCTGCATCCTCACCGTTACCCATATGCCCCACCTGAAAGAAGCTTTTCAAGCCAGGATTGAAGTAAGCAAAACTGCTCAGGGTTCTTGCATCAACTTGTCAATTTAAAAGGGTTGGCGAGCCGGATGGAAGGTGGAGAAGAAAAAAGTTGAAAATATCAGTATTTTCACTTTCTGTTTTCTTTCCGCCTTCGGTATTTTCACCTTCTGTTTTCTGGATCAATGCGGAATGCCTTCGCTTATACTACTTTCAAACAAGAAGGCAACAGTAGGCCCGTACTCCAAACCATGATGAATCACTCATTGCCAATCTAAAATCTAAAATCTAAAATCTAAAATGGTATTGCTCGTCTCCCCCGCCGGCTGTTTTTGCCTGCTGACTTTGTTAACAAGGCTAAATTAAAAATAAGATCATAGAATAAGAATAGCTCAAGCTATTGATAATTTTGTATTTTTCTGTCCGCTCCTCGGGAGTTTGGATCTTGCCACCGATGACAACAGACTCTTTCCACCTGTCTTTGCTAGAGCGGGCGATCGCAGCGTCGAGCAGCAGCATCCTCATCGCGGATGCTACTAGGCCTGACATACCTATTATCTACTGCAATCCTGCTTTTGAGAAACTGACCGGTTACAGTGCCGAAGAAGTTATTGGACGCAACTGCCGGTTTTTGCAGGGTCCGGATACCGATAGCGCCGAATTAGACAAACTCCGCAGCAGTTTGCGATCGGGAACAGAAATTAAGGTAGTTCTCAAAAATTATCGCAAAGACAAAACTCCTTTTTGGAACGAATTAATCGTTTCCCCCATCCTAGACAACGAGGGAAAATTAACTCATTTTATCGGAGTTCAGAACGATATTAGCAAAAGAGTAGCAGCCGAAACAGCCAGGGAAGAAAGTGAAGAAAGATTGCGGGCGATCGCCACTGCGACTCCCGTTCCCCTGCTAATTACTCGCCTAGAAGACAGCGTAATTTTGTACGCAAATCCAGCCTTCGGGAAAACTTTAGGTTTGAGTTCTGAACAGTTTGTAGGCAGCAAAAAGAGCGACTTTTATGCTAATGTGAGCGACAGCAGTCAATTACTAGAATTAGTCAAACAAAACGGCTGTAGCGACAGCGAACAAATCTGCCTCAAGAAAGCAAACGGGAGTTTTTTTTGGGTAAAAATGTCGATGCGATCGATTAATTTTAACGGCGAAGCAGCTATTTTATCGGCATTTTACGATATTACCGATCGCGTAGAAGCAGAAACAGCACTGCGGCAAAGCGAAGCGAGGTTTCAAAAACTAGCCGCCAACGTTCCCGGAATGATTTATCAATTTCAGTTAGCAGCAGACGGCACTGTGTCATTACCCTACGTCAGTTCCGGCTGCCGCGAACTCTACGAATTAGAACCAGAGGTACTCCAAAATTCAGCTATTCTCGCGATCGAAATGCTTCATCCAGACGATGCCCAAAGCTTCCAGGAATCTGTTGCTATCTCAGCTAAAACTTTAGAGCCTTGGCGGTGGGAAGGCAGATTAGTTTTCCCGGGCGATCGCATTAAGTGGATTAGCGGGGCTTCGCGACCAGAACGGGGCGAAAAAGATGACATTATTTGGGACGGCTTGTTGATTGACATTACCGATCGCAAACAAGCAGAATCAGCACTGCGGCAAAGCGAAACCCGATCCCAAAAAATGGCCGCCAATGTGCCGGGAATGATTTATCAATACTTGCTGCGTCCCGACGGTTCCAATGAATTCATTTATGTCAGTTCCGGCTGTTGGGAACTCTACGAATTAGAGCCAGAAAAAGTTCAAAAAAACTCCGATTTAATGTGGTTAACGGTGCATCGAGAAGACCTAAAACCTCTGTTAGAATCAGTCGCAATTTCAGGCGAAACTTTAAAACCTTGGACATTTGAAGGGCGGATCGTAACGCGATCGGGAAAACTGAAATGGATTCGCGCCATCGCCCGCCCCGAACTGCAACCGAGCGGCGATATACTTTGGGAGGGGGTGACAATCGACATCAGCGATCGCAAGGTAGCAGAAATCGCCCTCAGCGAGTCAAAAATTGCCCTGCAACAAGCCAATCAAGAACTGGAAAAGCGCGTCCTAGAACGAACGGAAGCCTTGCAAAGATCCCAGAAAATGCTGTGGTTGGTAATCAACAACATCCCTCAGTTAATTGCCTGGAAAGATCGAGATTTAGTTTACTTGGGAGGTAACAAAAACTTTGCTAAACTCGCAGGTTTCAATCACCCCAGTGAAATCGCCGGTCTCACAGACTTCGATATGCCCTGGAAGCCCGAAGAAACAGAAGTTTTTCGAGCCGGCGACAGCCGTATCATGGCAACCAACACCCCAGAATATCACATCATAGAATCAAAAATGCAAGCCGACGGCACCCAATGCTGTCTGGAGACAAATAAAATACCTTTACACGACAATTACGGCAATGTTGTCGGCATTTTGTCTACGTTTGAAGACATCACCGACCGACTTTCCCTAGCAGCTCAAGTCCGCGCCAGCGAGGAACTATTTCGCACAATTTTTGAAGATGCACCAATTGCTATCTACTTAGCCAATTTAGACGATAACAAGTTAGTGCGAGTCAATAAAACTTACTGCGAAATGCTGGGATATACCGCAGCAGAATTGCTGAGCAAAACATTTATAGAAATTGGGCATCCCGAAGATTATCAAAAAAATCTCGAAGTTGCTGGTGCTCTCGATCGGGGACAAGTTACGAGCTATCAAATCGAAATCCGCCAGATAGCCGCTACAGGTAAAATTGTTTGGGTAAACGTGACAGCTACTTTGATTCGAGACGGCGAAGGAAAACCTATTTACAACTTAGGGATGATTGAAAATATAACCAACCGCAAAATTTCCGCCGCAGCACTCCAAGCTTCCGAATCTCAATTGAGAAAACAAGCAGCCCAATTGCAAGAAGCCTACGAACAGCTACAGCACGCTCAAATCCAATTAGTTCAATCAGAAAAAATGTCGAGCCTCGGTCAGATGGTGGCTGGGATCGCCCACGAAATCAACAATCCCGCAACTTTTATTAACGGCAATATCGGTCACGCATACAACTATTTTAACGATTTAATAGAACTCTTGAATCTATACCAGGAATGCTACCCGTCCCCAGTTCCTCAGATTGCTGCAAGAGTTAAGGACTTAGAGTTGGATTTCCTGAAGGAAGACTTGCCAAAAATGCTAAATTCCATGACAGTAGGAGTAGAAAGAATCAGTAAAATTGTGTTGTCGCTGCGGAACTTTTCGCGACTGGATGAATCAGAAATTAAGTTGGTAGACATTCACGAAGGAATTGACAGTACGCTGTTAATTTTGCAGCACCGCTTCCATCAGGCAAGTAGAAAAAGCCGGATTGAAATTATTAAAGAATACGGAAAAATCTCGAAAGTTTACTGTTGTCCGGGGCAGTTGAACCAAGTATTTCTCAACATTATCAGCAATGCGATCGACGCTCTAGAAAACCAACCGCAACCTCGGACGATCGTGATTCGCACCCTCATGAAAAAAGCCGGGTTGAAAAGTCATAGTAATAGCAAGCTCAGTCAGTGCGATCGCATCGTCATTTGCATCGCCGACAGCGGCCCGGGAATGAGCGAAGACGTTCGCAAACGGCTGTTTGACCCCTTCTTCACCACCAAACCGGTCGGCTCTGGAACCGGTTTGGGATTATCCATCAGCCATCAGATTGTGGTAGAAAAACATAGGGGAAGCCTGCGGTGCATCTCAGCACCGGGACAGGGAGCGGAATTCTGGATAGAAATCCCGTGCTGAGCGATCGTCCATTAATCTAAAAGTTTCAATATCTAACTTTTAATTCCCAATTGCCGTCGGTGCTTGAGTTATCCGGGTTTTGAATTAACCGCACCAAGGCGCCGAAATAAATCGCATTCAGCGGTGTGCTAATCTGCTGCCCTTATTCGCTAGGCAATTATGCTGAAAAAACTACCTTTATCCTGGTCTCGCTACATTCCAGCCGGGTTGACGCTCGCTTTGGGTGTCGGACTGTCGGCGCTGGCATTTGCCTTGGTTTGGGACTGGGAAGACAACCGCCGCGACTACGAAATGCACCGCCGCATCGACGATATTTCGATCGGCATCGAACGCCAGCTAAACTCCGACTTAGACGCAGTTCTCGCCCTCAGCGACTACATGAAAGCCTTTAGCGCCGTCGAGCGTTCCTCTTTTGCCCGGTTTGTCGCCCGTCCCCTATCCGTCCACCCCAGCCTGCAACTCTTGGCTTGGGCCCCCCGCATCCCCTATTCTCAGCGGCGCAACTACGAAACCAAAGCCAGAAGCGAAACCGACTCCAGCTTCGAGATTACAGAGCGCGGCCCCCGAGGAGAACTGCGTAAGGCCCCTGAGCGTTCCGAATACTTCCCGGCTTTCTACGTCGAACCAACAGCCGGAAACGAGACAGTATTGGGCTTTGACCTCGCCTCCCACCCAGAAATCCGCGCCGCGCTCGATCGAGGCCGCGATACTGGAGAAATGATTGTCACCAACTACGTCGGCCTAACCCAGGGCAATTCCCCGGAACTAGGTCTTTTGGCCATAGTTCCGATTTACGAAAACAGCACTAAACCGACTACCCTGGAATCCCGCCGCCAACTGCTGCAAGGATTTGTTCTGGGCGTATTTCGAGGCAAAGATATTTTCCAAACCTCTTTAAAAGGACGCAATACCGACTACCTCACCATTTATCTCGCCAGCCAGGCTCCAGACAAGCAAGAAGCACCGCCGCTGTTACCGCACACGGGCAACCCCGTTCTCAAAAATCTGCCTGCTGACGGCCCTATTCAGCAATTTGCGGTGCTGTTCCAATCCGCCAGCCAAGAAGTGATCCCAGCATCAGCCGCTGCGGAACGATCCCTCAGACAAAACTGCCCGATTCTTTACAATCCAGGCCCGGAGTATACAGCTTGCAAAAGGCTGCTGAAAATTAACGGCCGCCAGTGGTCTATGTACGTGTCCGCAACGCCGGAAATTCGCAGGATTCGCAAGCACTGGCGCTCTTGGGGAACTCTGACGATGGGGATGCTGTGGACTCTGATTCCGGTGACATATATGCTGACAGCTTTGAGCCGCACCGCCCAAATCGAAAAGCTAGCCCGAGAAAGAATTCGCCAAGCCGAACAGTTGCAGGCTGCTTACCAGCAGTTGGAACTCGAACAAGCTAAATCCGAGCAACTGCTGCTGAACGTTTTGCCGGCAGCGATCGCCCTGCGTTTGAAGGACAATGAACATAATATTGCCGAAAGTTTTGGGGAAGTGACTGTGATGTTTGCGGACATTGTGGGGTTTACAGAACTTTCGTCGAGAATTTCAGCGACTGCGGTGGTGGAAGTGCTCAACGATATTTTTTCGGCTTTTGACCACTTGGCCGATCGCCACGGTTTGGAGAAAATTAAGACTATTGGTGACGCTTACATGGTTGTCGGCGGTTTGCCTACGCCCCGCAAGGATCACGCCGAGGCAGTCGCGAACATGGCGATCGATATGCTACACGAAATTCGGCTCCTCAGTTTAGAACATTCGGAACCTTTCAGCATTCGGATCGGGATTAGCAGTGGCCCTGTCGTTGCCGGCGTCATCGGCTTAAAAAAGTTTATTTACGACCTCTGGGGCAACACAGTAAATATTGCTTCGCGAATGGAATCCCACGGGATTACCGGCTGCATTCAAGTCACTGCCGAAACCTACGAGATATTAAAAGATAAATATTCTTTTCAGAAGCGCGGCGCCATTCAAGTTAAGGGCAAGGGATACATGGTTACTTATTTGCTGACTGGGAAAAAAGATTATTGACAATCAAGCATCCAGGATACAAGCCCCCGGATTCATCCCTGGAGAAATAAAAAACCTGTATCCGATAAAGGAGCCCCCGAATTTATCCGTGGGGTCAATGCTTCAATTCTAAAATCTAAAATCTAAAATCTAAAATCTAAAATCGATTGACTCAGCCCAAAAACGGATACAAGCGTCCGACTCCCCGATCGGCTAAGACTTTCGATCGCCAAGCTAAGATATGATAAGTTCAAGGTATTCTGTGACACCTGCACCAACTGAGGAAAAACCATGACGACGCTGCTAATTCAAACCCAAAGCGTCCCAATGACGGTCAATTTCCCTGCGATCCAATCGATGACTGTTGAACAGTTCTATGAATTCTGTCTAGTTAATCGCGATTTGAGAATTGAGCGTACTGCCAGTGGGGAAGTCATTATCATGTCACCCGCCTTTTCAGATACAGGGAACCGCAACGGTAAGATTGCCCTACAACTTGCAAACTGGGCAGAACAAGATGGCACAGGTGAAACGTTTGACTCCAGTGCAGGCTTTACCTTGCCCAATGGAGCAACTCGCTCCCCCGATGCCTCATGGATTAAACTAGAGCGCTGGAATGCCTTAACTGAAGAACAAAAAGCCTCATTCGCACCCATTTGTCCAGACTTTGCGATCGAATTGCGGTCTGCTAGTGACACTCTCAAGGGATTGCAAAACAAGATGCAAGAATATATTGACAACGGTGTATCGCTCGGCTTTTTGCTCGATCGCAAAAACAGAAAAGTCTACATCTACCGTCCCGATCGCGAACCTGAAATCTTAGATAATCCTGAAACAGTCAGCGCAGATCCAGAGTTACCGGGATTTGTCTTGCGGATGGCAAAAATCTGGTGATTTAGATCGTTAAACCATACTCAAAGACATCAATTCCTCTGTCATTTCAAAATTAGCCGTCACACTTTGCACGTCGTCCAAATCTTCCAGTGCATCCATTAACTTAAGGAGCGATCGAGCTTTTTCAGGAGTGTCTATTTCCACTGTATTGCTGGGAATCCAGCGAGTTTCCGACTGCAAAACTGCAAAGAAAGTTTTTTTGTTTCAAATGATACTCCCCGCTCTTTCATAGACTGGGATTATGGGTTCATATATCCCTTATTTTTTAGCTCGAATCACTAAATCAATTAACTGTTATCGTCCCAGAGTTGTACCCCATTCGCTTGAGCCAGTTTATGAGCATTGGATTTGACATTTCCGGGCGTGAACGCACGGAGGAGTTTGCGATCTAGCTTAGACTTCAGTTTGTGCTTCAGTGGCTTCCGATACCGCATCCTCGATCGAAGTTGGCTAGGCTTGCTTTTGAGCTTGCTTTCTTTTGCTCAAAACAGCCCGTTGAATTGTCAGCAAAATTTTCCCCTCTTGTTCATTAATTTCACCGTCAGCCTCTATCATCTCAGTGCATCGCTTTAAAAGTGGTTCGGCAAAGTCGAGTTCGAGTTGTTCGAGTAAAATATCCAACTTGGGAGGCAATTTAGACTTATTTTTCACAGCTTCAATTTCAGCTAAAGACTTGGGATTTAAATTGGCCGCTTGTAATTGGGGTAATAACTCATCCCATCGGGTGAATTTTTGGGTGGTATAGACGACATACACCAAAATCCAATCCATCACCGTTTCTTGTGCGATCGCTTTCTCTAAATATTGCTCACTTTCCGCTTGCAAGACTTCTCGTAAATCTTCGAGCTTGGTTTCGATTTTCGAGGAATCGAGATGCGCTTCATAAAACCGACAAGCACCGTATCCCAGCGCGTAAATCATTGTCGCACTGGCACTAGCATTAATTACCGCACCCGCCAAGGGAATATTGCTGACGAGCATAACTCCAGCTTCGATCGCTAAATTGCTCCCCAAGGATAAACCGAAAATAGCGACAACTTCTTTTTTGCGATCGCTCGATCGCAAATCCATGCCATAGGCGGCAGCAATTTGATAAACCAACTCGGCGGATAACGCCGTCATTGCCGCTAAATCCATGCCAGACAACGCCAAAGCCACGCCGGGAACTAAACTGCTCACCAAGCCACTTCCTGCAGCTAGCAAGGCTTTTTCCACCATTAAGCGATGTGCGATTTGTTGAGGTTTCTTGTGAGGATATTGGCGCTGCAACTCTCGAACTTGCGCCTCGGCATTTACGACATCAACAGCATCTATAGCATTAACTAACCAGTCGATTTTGAACTTTTGGGTCAGTTTTTTCAGGATAGGACTCTGCGAAATAAAAACTAGGGATGAACCAAAAAAATTGGGAAATTGGAGTGCTGCACTTCCGGCATTCCCTACCGCATTGCCTACCGCACTCGCGGTATTAACAACAATCTCACCTCCAGCACTGCTTGCTGCATTCCCCACCGCACTCGCGGTATTAACAATCGCACTTCCGGCACTGCTTGCTGCATTCCCCACCGCACTCGCGGTATTAACGATCGCACTTCCGGCATTCCCTACCGCACTCGCAGTATTCGCGATCGCACTTCCCGCACTTGTCGCCGCATTTCCTACTGCACTCGCCCTTGCAGAGACGGCTCCGAAAACGGAACCGAACCAATTGGATTTATACCCTGGTTCAGCCTGCACCTCCGATTTGGATCGATCCTTGGTTTCTGATACTTCTGTTGCTGACAGAACTTCTTCTGAGTGGGTGCTGTCTTTTTTGCTTTCGTTGTTATCTAGCATGGCTTTACTGTGGGTTGAGATTTTCAATGCAGCTTTTTCAGCAATGCGTTGGATTGACACTCCCCACTCGCGTACAGATAGGGATTCGTTTCCTGGTAATAATAGTGTAGCGCGATCGTCCTGCTGGCGATTTTTCGTCTTTTGCAGTGCCAGCAGGAGGCTCCCATCCCTCATCTTTCAACCATTAAACCATACTCAAAGACATCAATTCATCTGACATTTCAAAATTAGCCGTCACGCTTTGCACGTCGTCCAAATCTTCCAGTGCATCCATTAATTTCAGGAGCGATCGAGCTTTTTCAGGAGTGTCTATTTCCACTGTATTGCTGGGAATCCAGCGAGTTTCCGACTGCAAAACTGCAAAATTATTTTGTTTCAAAACATCAGCCAACTGTTCCAAATTAGCCACACTTGTCAATACCTCTGCACCTTCAGTATCCTCATCAATTAATATCAAATCATAAGATTCGGCAGCCGCCTCTAGCGACGCTTCAAACAATTGTTCCTCATCAATCGGGCCGCGTACAGTACAAACTCCTTTGTGGTCGAACATCCAGCCCACACAACCAGTTTCGCCCAGGTTGCCGCCATTTTTAGTAAAAGCTTCTCGCAAGTCAGCCGCCGTGCGGTTCCGGTTGTCTGTCAGCGCTTCAATCAGAATAGCAACTCCGCCAACGCCGTAACCTTCGTAGCGAATAGCTTCTAAATCCGAACTTCCCCCCGCCAAGCCGGCACCTTTGGCGATCGCCCTTTCTATGTTTTCATTAGGAATATCCGCCGCCTTGGCTTTTTCTATAGCCGTCCGCAATTGAAAATTGCCAGCGGGATCGGGCACTCCGCTGCGGGCTGCGACAATAATTTCGCGAGATATTCTAGCAAAAACTTTGCCTTTAACGGCATCAACTCTAGCTTTTTGGCGTTTAATATTCGCCCACTTACTGTGTCCTGCCATATCGATTATTGTTAGTCAGTAGTCATTAGTCAGTAGTCATTAGTCAGCAGTCAGGATTAACGTAGGGTGCACACTGCACACAGAGTACATAAACTGAGTGCACAGTTAATTAAACCGGATCGCGGCTTCAGAGTCAGTCAGGTGAGAAGTATCGCCATTAAGTGCGATCGACCATTGTACATCTTGGCGCACCACTTTTACCAAACAGCACAGAGAAGCGTTAATTTCCGTTTCCGCACCGCCCGCCAGCCCGATCGCAGTTCCTAAAACCGACGCACCGTGACCTACTAATAACATATCCTCGGGAAACTCAGCCGCGAGGCGTTTAGCAGTTTCCCCCGCCCTTTTGAAACAAGCTTCTCCAGTTTCGGGATAATTAGCAATACCGCCTTTGTAGGAAGCATCAATCCTGGGAAAACGCCTGCACAAAGCTTCGACGGACTCAGTTTCCGGCATTTCTGTCATCCATTCAGGATTCAGCCATTCGCACAGTCCCCACTCTAGTTTAATTGACAAATCGAGAGCTTCTGCCGCGTGATTTGCTGTTTGGACGGTTCGCAGAAAAGGGGAAGCAAAAATATGAGAAATTCCTTCACCTTTGAGGCGATTGGCGAGTTGTTTCGCTTGAACGTGACCGTCTTCGGAAAGGTGGGGATCGTAGCGGTGTTCTGCGGTGAGAAACCAGTCCGGGTTAACGAAGTCGATGCGGTTTCCGTGTCGTGCGATCCAGACTGTTTGTGGCATGAGTTGGTTTTAGTTTGGCTTCTAGGTGTAATATTATATCAAAGATGCTGATTTAGGATCTTTATGAAATTCGAGTGGGATGAAAACAAGTTAATCCGTAGGGTGCGTCGCTGCGATATCTTAGATATAACTTCCAGATTTTTGAGGGCGACGCACCTTACTGACGAGAAGATTATGTGTACCGCACATACATGGAATATGCTGTATATCAAAGATATTGAAGTTTATGAATAAGGATGAAACAGAGATGGAGGATGAGCTTCGGTCGGAATAAGATTTGAGGAAGTTACGTGTAAGAAGGGTAGGATTTGGACATCAGACCTTTGGTGGTGTAAATATTCGTTTAGAACCGGATGTTGCAGAGATGTTTCCCGATTCTAAAGCAGTAAATGAAGCTCTGCGGTTCTTGATTAGAATTACTGGAGAAATTGACACAGCAAATGAGTTTCAACCCCTCAGCGAAGAACAAACGATCGCCCAGAGTCTCGCAGCCTTGCAAGATTACCAGACAAACAAGACGGGCATTCGGTACGATCGGGTTAAGCAATGGGCAGATAGTCTGGGGACCGATCGCAAATTGCCATGCCCTCAGTAATTTGGACGCGCCCAGCCCTAACAGCACTTTCTTATCAAAATTATGCACATTACTGATAGCGATCGCACTACCATTCGCTCAGTCGTAGAAAAGCAACTGCAAGCATTTCAAAAAGACGATGCTGCTGGGGCTTTTGCCTTCGCCAGTCCCGGAATTCAGCAGCAGTTTCGCACAGCCGAAAACTTTATGCACATGGTAAAACTTGCCTATGAAGCTGTCTACCGTCCGCGATCGGTATTATTTGAAAACCTCGCCACTGTAGAAGGAATTCCCGCTCAGCCGGTGCTGTTGCTGGACTCGCAAGGCATACCAGTCAGAGCAATTTATGTCATGGAACAACAGTTTGATAATAGTTGGCGAATTAATGGCTGTTATTTGGTTCCCATAACAGAAGAATAAGTTATGCTTGCTTTTATGCTGAGCTTTTTTTGCTAACTCGCAGCATCTTATTTCCGCCTTTTTGAAACTCGTAGGGAGCCTCTTGAATTTCCACACGAAAACTTCTCTTTTTTAATTCGGTAATAATCGAGTTTAAGTGCTCGGATTCCTCCCCGCTAAAACTCTGCAATAGAGGGAATACCCGGACTTCCTTTGCAACCCGACACATTTCTGTAATTGCTTCCAGATGAAATTCTTCGGAAAGCAAGTGAGAATAAGCAAATAAGAAATGGCTGCACAAAGCTAAATCGAACTGGCGGTCATTGAAAGGCAAAATCGGCAGCTCAGCATTCATGTAGCGGCCTTGCTGCAAGCCAGAGGGAAAATCTTCTAAAAATTCCTGCATCGCCTTCATTCGCACTTCGCCTAGCTGGTACGGCGATTCAAAATTGTTCCACAGGTAGCCATCTAAATTGGCTTTAACACCGTCAATCACAGTTTGATATGTTTCTTGGATGCGATCGCCAATTTCCACCGCAGTAAACTGATAAACTGGATCGCAAGAAATTACCTTTCTACCTTGGCGAGTCATTTCGGCATTGAAACTCGCCGGCCCGCCCGCACAATCAAGAATGGCTAGCTTGAGGTCACTTGATGTCAAGCTAAACATTCCTATGTATTCATCCAAGCACCGTCCCCAGGGAATTACTTTATCCAATTTTAGTGACACTATGTCTTTGTCCCGCAGATAGAATTATTTAAGATTTTACCTCAAATCAAGGCGTTTTTTTTATCCATTTCTTTTGCGGGTTGATTTGTCTCCCGACTTATGTATGAATAATTTTGCTCAAACGAGATCCTAATCATGAGGACAGTTCGCGGGCTTTACAGTTTCTTTACAAACAAGGTACAAAGTAGTTAAGTGCGATCGCACAATTTTTATGCTTCCACCTGTGGATTTTGCAGCGAAGCGAGGCTACACTGGACAGCAGGGAAAATAAACTAAAATCAACTAGCTAAATTGCTCTCGTTCATTGGCCGGCTGCAACCAGGAAGAAAGATGAAACATACCGTTCAAACCGCTACAAGTCTGAGTTTGTCAGCACTCCTGGTGCTATTGAGTTCGCTGCCCAGTATAGCTCAGTTGCCTGCCGTCAGAACTCCTGCACCCACTCCTAACCGGCCGAGAGTACCGCCGCCGCCACCTGCGGGTTCGAGTTTGCCTCCCGGCAATTCTGGTTCGCTGACACAAGAAGAAGCTTATACTTTAGGATCGGGCGATCGCATTGCTTTAGATATCTTCGGCGTTCCTGAATTCAGCAAAGAATATCAAGTGTTAGTTGACGGGACGCTCAATTTGCCAATCATTCGCAGCGTCTCAATTCAAGGGTTGACGCTGCAACAAGCCGCTAACGTGATTACCCAGCGATACGAACCCTTCATCAATGTTCCCGTTGTTACTGTGACTCTGGTCCTCGCTCGCCCCCTAAATATAGGTCTTGCCGGTGAAGTTACTCGCCCGGGTTCCTACAAGATTAATCCCACTAGAGAAGGAACCGGAGGAGGAGTAAAATTCCCGACTTTGATGGAAATGCTGCAACTTGCAAGAGGGGTGACATCAGCAGGAGATATGCGAAATGTCCAAATTCGCCGTCTTCGCAGAGGCGCGTCTGAGCAAGTTATTACTGTTAATTTGCAGGATTTTTTAGACACCGGAAATTTGCGTCAAGATGTCACGATCCGAGATGGAGATACAATTTTTGTACCGACAGCAAGTGCTCTCAATACTGAAGAAGTGCGTCAAAGAGCAAGTGCTAATTTTTCCGCTGATATTACTAAACCAATTGGTGTGGTCATTGTCGGCGAGGTAAACCGGCCTGGGCCTTATACTATATCTGCTGCTGATTTGCGATCGACCAACCAACAAACAGAACTGAGTTTTGTCACCATCGAGCAACAGCAAGGAGCAGGAGCCGTTGTCGGGCTACCAACGATCACTAGAGCACTCAAAATTGCTGGCGGTATCACCACCGAAGCTGACATTCGCCGCGTGCAAATCCGCCGCAAAGTCAGAGGTGGCAACGAACAAACTATCATGGTAAATCTGTGGGATTTGCTGCAAAAAGGCGACGCCAGTCAAGATATTTTGCTGCAAGAAGGAGATAGCGTCATTATCCCGACAGCAGCTACTGTAGACTTAGCTGAAGTTTCTCAAGTGGCAAATAGCAGTTTTTCTCCGAACGCGATTAGCATCAATATTGTAGGAGAAGTAATTAGACCTGGGGCTTTGCTGGTGCGGCCGAGTACATCCCTGCACCAAGCTTTGCTGACTGCAGGCAGTTTCAATCAATTGCGGGCAAAAAAAGACAAGGTAGAACTATTGCGTTTGAACCCCAACGGTACTGTTTCTCGCCGCACGATCGAGGTGGATTTTGCTCAAGGCTTGAATCCTAATAATAACCCAACTCTCCGCAACAACGATGTGATTCTGGTAGCGCGATCGGGCTATGCTAGGGTAGCAGACAATATCAACAGTTTCTTGCAGCCAATAACAGGAGTTGCAACTGGGATCGGCTCTGTTAGCGGAGTTTTTACTGGGTTTCAAACAACTATCAACGCTTTTCAAAACTTATTTTTGGGAGGGGATTTCGAGCGGCGAAATCAAATCAGACAAATTAAATTACAGAATCAAGACAGACAGCGGCAGATCGATCTTCAAAATCAGCAGCAGCAACTTCAGCAGCAGCAACTTGAACTCCAAAGACAGCAGCAGGAGCAGAATTATCAAATTCAGTTGCAGCAACTCGAGCTCCAAAGGAAGCAGGAAGAAGACCAGCTTCAACTTCAGCGGGAGCAATTACAGCAGCAGCAAACGCAGCAGCAAACTACAACTACTCCTTGATATCATCTTCGGTAAAATAACCGTTATAAGTTGCTAAACTTTTGAGTAGCGGTAGGGTGCGTTAGAAGAATAATATTCTCAATCATTAGCTCCCAATCTCAAAAGTGAGGCACCATTTATTCCGGGCGTGCGTCACTTTTGAGATTGTGATATCAATTCCGGTTTTCTATTTGAAAGCACGCAAATCAAGTCCGCACCTGCCGACATAAAAATTAATAACTTAAACAGATATTTAATCGAAAAACTTGCGAGTTGTCAAGGAAGGATTCAAAATATTTAACAAAACTTTTCTGTATATATCTAAACCTTTGGCATTGAGGTGAACGCCGTCTATTGTTAAATCTTCATTCAGAGCTTTTTCTTTAAACAAGGCTTGTATACCGCTAGATTCCACGGTCAGATTTTCGTCGGCGGCTACTTTATTGATGAGAACATTGATTTCGTCAACTCTGGCAATTGTTCCGGCAAATTTAGGATTGTAGCTGGCGGCAAGAGTTGAGTAAAAAGCAGGAATCAGAATAATCTGTTTGGTTCCGAGCGATCGCATCACGGCGATCGCCTCTTTTAAGTTACTGACAAACTGCTCGTCGCTAATGCCGTACATAGCATCATTTGTACCGATCGCAATAATAGTTTTTTCGCACGTAAACCGCAAAGGAACTACCAGCTTAAGCTGTTCCAGCAGGGAAACCGTACTCATTCCGCCGATCGCAAAATTAAAGTTTTGTTCGCCCAAAGAATCGCCCAAAGCCGAGGAAATAGAATCGCCCCACACGCACCCTTGATATTGCTTGTCTTTAATTTGTTGTACCTGATTGTACACAGCAACTTGCCACCATAATGCAGAGCTAACCGTATCTCCCGAAGATTGGGGGTTAGCGAGAACCCGAAACGGGATGTACGCGCATAATAACAAAGCCAACACGACGGAAATTAACCTAAATTTAGCGTTCATAAAACTTTTTTTAGCTTGCTGCTACTTCAGTTTATGCTATTGTTTTAACAAGCTGTCAGGATTGATGCAAATTTCTTGAAATTGCGAGCTGTAACAATCCAAGTACCATACATATATCAAACTGAGATGGTAAAATAATTTAGGACTAATATATAGCCTTTCTCAAAAAGATGAGGTATGACTGACAGCTTACATAACCACCCAGACGCTTGAGGGCTGAAGCCCAACTACGTACCTCACTCACTTGAGGACTAATATATGTCTAAACCAGTTGACTGAACAGTTGGCATCCCCGCTAGCACCCTTATACCCGTCGGAACCCAGGTCAGCGGGAGATTTCCTCTAGATGGAGCAGGTGCCAGAAACTTACTCTACCGCATGGAGGGCAAAAACATTACCAGCTATATCGTCTACGATGACAGCGGACGGGCAATTAAGCGAGTAGATTTGACAGGAAAGGCTCATGCAAATGTGCCGACACCTCACGCGGTTGAATACAAACACAACCAAAACCCAGCAGGAGACATTTTCGTGAAACAGGAGAAAACAGTTAGGCCAGCTAGATTGGATGAAATACCCTAGAAATTATGTTCATCAAACAAATATCTTTGAATGCAGATAAACTAATCGATTTTCAGCAGTGGAAAAAAGCCAACGGCGATGATTTTTCACTTTGGGATTATCTTTTTGGAGCGGCTAACATTGAAATTGCTATAGCTTTCACAAAACTATTCTGGCCAGATTTTGTCGAACATGAAGGCGGTATCTTTTTGTCCGAAGCCTTTAACAGTCAAATATACGAACAGTGGAAAATCAAACTGGGGAATGATGTCGCTGCAATTGAGCAGGTGATGAACCACCAGCACATTGATGATATTCTCCCCGGTGCCCAAAACGCGAGCATCGACAATTTATTGTATTTGGGACAAGCATTAGCTCAGATGTGGGAAAGTCGCCTAAAATTACTATATCCTCAGCGACATTTTCAAGTTAAATGCGATCGGGACGAACACACTGTTGTAGTGACGTTTTTTCAGGATAATTAATCAAGCTTTCACCCCCAACAATTCCGGTTTCAAAACCTGATTTAATTTGCCGCTGCGAAATCCCTCCAAATCCAAAGTCGCGTACACAAAACCAAACTCTTGAAACACCGCCACCAATGCAGGCAAATCTGTCTTTAACACAAATTCCTTAATTTCCTCGGCGGGTAACTCAATACGCGCCGTATCTCCGTCCGATCGCACTCGCAAATTTTTCAGTCCCAACTGCCGTAAATACCGTTCGGCGCGCCCCACTCTTTGCAACTTTCCCACCGTGATTTCTTCGCCGTAAGGAAAGCGCGAACTCAGACAAGGTTGAGCCGGTTTGTCCCACCAAGGCAAACCCAATTCTTTTGCCAATTGCCGCACTTCAAATTTAGTAATTCCTACTTCTGCTAAAGGCGATCGCGCGCCGCGTTCCTTTGCCGCCTGAATCCCCGGACGGTAATCGTTTAAATCGTCCGCATTAACCCCGTCCACCACATAAGGATAACCCTTTGCTAGTGCTAGCGGTTTCAAAGTATCGTGCAGTTCGCTTTTGCAGAAATAGCAGCGGTTAACCGGGTTAGAAGTGTAATTTGGATTTGCCATTTCCTGAGTTTCTACTTCCTGGTGGGCAATGCCTATTTCTGCTGCTTGAATCCGCGCATCTTCTAAATCTTCGGGCAGTAGAGAGGGGGAAACAGCCGTGACTGCCAATGCGCGATCGCCCAAAACGTCAAAAGCAATTTTTGCCACCAAAGTGCTGTCAATTCCGCCGGAATAGGCAATCAGCGCCCGTTCCATCTGCGCGAAAATATCTTTTAATTGTGCGAGTTTTTCCACTAACATAATTTCAACTTTTATTACTGCGAAGCTATCGCAATCTAATTTACAGGGTGATTTCTCTTCAACATCTTGTGGGGCAGGCATAAAACCCGCCCAAAGGTACTATTTAAATGCAAAACAGCTTATTCTGGATCGATGCCGAGGGCTGCCAATCGAGCCAAAAGTTCTTGATTGCGCTGTCTTTCCTGTTCCAGCAGCGTCTGGGCTGACTCTTTATCTTGCTGTTCTCGATCGGCCCGCTGTCGTTCATCTTCTGCCCGTTCTTCCGGCCACAACAGCAACTCTCCTTCCGCATTCCACCAGCGCAGCCAATATCCCGTTCTACCTTCGCGAGTTCCCTGCCAAACTCCCAAAAATAGATTTAATCCAGGTATTAAATAACGCCCGTTTTCATCAGGATTTTGATTCTCGTAACGCCCCGATTCTAGCGCATAAACTTCTATTCTGCCCGTATGCGGTCGAAAAATGACATAGCGAGGAACTTTGATTACTTGTTCGTAAAAAAACCATTTGCCGATTTCTTCCGTGTGTTCGACAGAATATTCATCGCCGTAAGTAACTGACAGAAATTCCATCACTACAAAAGGGACTGTTCCTTCGGTATGAGGCGTGTAACTGCGGCGGGGATAGTTGTGAGGCCAAGGTTGAACCGGCTGCACGTACATCCAGTCTGGGGCTTTGCAAATAGTGCGATCGTCCACAGCAGCGCACAAAGCAAAATTAGAAACTATGAGTGCGTCTTGTATTAGTTCGGGGGAACCAAATAAAGACTGGCGCAAACCATGAGCTAGCAACGGATGGTCTGTATCGTCTACAGGGTCGTCTGGTAGGATAAAATCATCGGGTAGCAGCGGCCAGGTAATCTTGAGCTGCGATATCGGTTTGTGAATTGCAGCAGTCATAAGTCACCTCATTTTACCAATAAAAATTTTAGTTTTAGTCGAGATTTCTGAGCGATCGCCTCCTCTATATTTTAGCGCGATCGTTCGATCTGCTCAAGCTTTTGAAAGTATCGAAGGTGCGTTTTAAAATTCCCTACGGGAAAATATGGCGATCGCAATTGACAGCAGCAGCACCACATACAGCAAACCGTAGCCAGCATCTGTAATCAAACCCGCCAAGTAAGGTACTTGTCCGTAAACAGCATCGTTTCTCAAATTGAATCTGGCTAAATCCGGCAAAACCAGATAAAGTCCCATCATCAATTGTTCAATTCCAGGATTTTTAGTTAACTTGCCCAAAGCCACTAAATCCCGCGTCGAATGTCCCATCAAATAAACGCCAAATGTCAGTAAAGTTGCCAGCAGCGAACTGCTGAACACCCCAAATAAAATCCCGACACCGGCCATGAGACACAGCTCAAACCAGACAAACAACGAGGCGATTAAAATGCTTTCCAAAGGGTAAGGAATCCGGCTCAAACTCAGAATAGCCAGATAGATAACAGTCATTGCTGCTACAAGCACCGCCAGCACCGCCGACAGCCCTAAGTGCTTGCCCACAATTAACTCAGCCCGACTTATCGGCTTAGCAACTAACAGGTAAACAGTGCGCTTTTCAATTTCTTTGTTGACCAGTCCGGTAGCCACAAAGACTGTGGCAATTAGACCGAGAATGCTCATAGCAGCCAAACCGACATCTAAGATAATTTTCTTCTCGGTTGTCGCCGCCAATTCCGGTATCAACCGTACTGATGCTCCCATCAACAGAGCAAATATCACAATTAAGTAAAGGATGCGATCGCGAATTACTTCCCAAAATACATTGGTCGCGACTGTCAAGATTCTTCTCAAATTCATCTAGTTATTAACCCGCTGGAAATTTTCGCCATACTTTAGTGTAAGGAAGAAGGAAATTTGGCAACAGATTTGCTTTCTTCGGATGTCACAGATTTAACGGGTGGATGTTAACGGTAGAAGTCAAGCGTCAAGAATTCCGAGGGAAGATTTTTTCCATTCTCCCCGTCTCCCCGTCTCCCGTCTCTCGCACGCAATTAGCTAGCTGCCTGTCTCAGGCTCAAACTTGACTGTCTCGCGCAGTTCCATCTTTTTTCTGTCCGGGTTGAGAGCGTTTGATTGCATCGCAGGTTACAGTCGCCCTATTGCCTGTATCGAACACCTCGCAAGATTTGGTAAACGAATATATTTCCGGTCTAAAAACCAGCCCCAGCCAAGTTGCCTGCATCTCTAACTGATAGCGGGACTCTCCTTGGACGATCGAAGTTTTGACATCCCAGCTCGCATCTTCTGGGACTATCCCAGTTGTTTTTAAGGCTTGATTCCGCAGAAAAAATCGCTCGTTGTCAATATCTATTAACATTTGCTCTACCTGCGCCCACGGTTTCGTGCGGGCTTCATTTTGCAGGTATCGCTCCATTGCATTGAGGATGACAATTCCTCGGGAGCGATTAATAGTTGGCTGTTGAAATGTCACCACATAATCGCTTTGCCTCAAATCCTGCGATAAAATGCTCGGATACTGTTGTATCCAACCTTGAATTAAAAAGTGAAATGCAAACCAACACGAAAACAGCAGGTGAACTAGGGTAATCATCACAAACTGAGGGCGCATCAACGACCTGATACTTTCCCGTTTTGACTCGCTATTCCAAATCTCTATTGTAGCAAGAATTACTACTGCTATAATTGGGCCGGATATCCATGCTATTTCCTTCTTATCCGCCGGCAATCTTACCAGCAACCACAAGCCAATTAAGATGCTTGTCACCCACGGACTCAGACTTACTCCTTTAATCACAAAAGGTTGCTGGCTGGTTAGCAAACCCATTGAAAGTGTAAAAAATAACCAGCTCATATCAAAAATCAGAGTTCTCGTCCGCCAGTCAGTGACTGCCGCCACTGACAGCAAAGCTAAAAAGATGCTGAGCAGTAAAGGCGTTTTCCAGTGGACAACTTTAGGCGGAATCATCGCCTTTTGGATTTTTTTATTGGTTTCCCAAAGGTTGTTCGTCAGCTTAGTGAGTTGCTGAGTGACATCCAACAATTGCTTCATCATAAATTTAAATTAATTATTGACGCTTTGCAAAAACAACACGGTTAAAATAACGACATTGCTAACAGTGTGGGCGATTAAAAGTCCCCCAAACTGGGTAGTTACTTGAAAAGTCTTTTTGGGAGGACGGCGGGTGAGGGTGGGCGGCCCTATAAACTGAGGTTTAGAAGCTTTTTTATTGCCATAAACCATGTTTTCTACGATTTTAAATCCCTGCCATTTAGCTAGAAAAGTTACTGCCAATACTGAGACTGCTATCATAGTTATTGGAGCGTAAACATTCTCCCCTCGATCTAATAAAATATAACCGATAAGCTGTTCCCGCAAATCTTTGGGAAGAACGCTTTCCATGCCAAAGAAAACTAACCAGCCTATGCAAGTGCAAGATAGATTGAGGATGGCTGTATATTCAATGCTGGTTTTGGGGCCGAGTTTAAGTAGTTTTTGCAGAAACCACGATTCGATCGCGATTGCCAAAAACATAATTAAAATTTGCACCAAAACAGTCCGAAATGGGAAAACACTCGCAATCATAAGCCTTCAGGTATATCAGCCCGTGTTAAATTTTAATTGTACAGCACAAGCGGAATAATTTTAACCGCAGGTTTGAGCCCTTGATTGCGTTCGATCGCTGCTTAGAAGATTGGGGGTTAGGACTTATCGTATAATCTTTTGAGATCCGCCAACTGAATGGAAATATTAAACATTCAAGGCGCGCGATCGAATACCCACCCCGAGACAGACTCAAATAACTGCTGATTATGGTAAGGAATGGCATTGGTATTCGGACAGCCTCATCCCGGTCGGAACGCGCAGCGGGTCAGATTCACGTCTACGACGGCGCTGGTAAAGGCAAGTCTCAGGCAGCTTTGGGAGTAGTGTTGCGCTCGATCGGGCTGGGTATCAATTCTGACTCGCCCACGCGAGTTTTGTTGCTGCGCTTTCTCAAAGGCCCCGGCCGCTCCTACGACGAAGACGGAGCAATAGAAGCCTTGCAACGGGCATTTCCGCACTTGATCGACCAAGTGCGTACCGGCAGATCCGAATATTTTGGGGCCGAAGCAATCACCCGCTTCGATCGCGCAGAAGCTCAGCGAGGCTGGGATATCGCCAAAGGAGCGATCGCCAGCGAGCTCTATTCCGTCGTGGTACTAGACGAACTAAACCCCGTATTGGACTTGGGTTTGCTGCCAGTTGACGAAGTAGTCCAAACCCTCAAAAACAAACCAGAATATTTAGAAGTCATCGCCACAGGCCGAGCAGCCCCCGAAGCTTTGCTGGAGATTGCCGACTTGCACTCAGAAATGAAGCCCCACTATCACCCCGCAGCGGCAGAGCACAATATTTCGGGTATAGAAATATACACGGGAGCGGGCAAAGGCAAGTCAACAAGCGCTTTGGGCAAAGCTTTGCAGGCAATAGGCAGGGGTATCAGCCAAGACCAATCTCACCGGGTGTTAATCGTGCAGTGGCTCAAAGGCGGCACCGGTTATACAGAAGATGCGGCGATCGCAGCTTTGCGGCAAAGTTACCCGCAGCTAGTAGACCACCAGCGGTGCGGCAGGGATGCTATAGTTTGGCGGGGGCAACAGCAAGAGTTAGACTGCATTGAAGCAGAACGCGGCTGGGAAATCGCCAAATGTGCGATCGCCAGCGGCTGGTACAAAACGATTATTCTCGACGAACTCAATCCCACAGTAGACTTAGAACTGCTGCCGGTAGAGCCGATCGTCGAAGCCCTGCTACGCAAGCCGCGGGATACAGAAATCATTATCACCGGGCGCTGTCACAAACCCCACGCCTACTTTGACTTGGCAAGCGTACACTCCGAGGTATACTGTCACAAACACTACGGCGATCGGGGCGTAGAACTAAAGCGGGGCGTAGACTTTTAGCTCCCCCAGCAGTTGGCAAGTTCGATCGTACCAGTTATTTAAAGACGGCCCTGCCTGGGAAACCAGAAATTGCCACAAAGCCTTGTAACCAAGTAAGCAATCTCCCAATTTTCATTGTCTTCCCGATCGCCCCGATCAGCCTTTTTTAATATTTAAGTTCCTGCCCCGGACGCGATCCCCGACCGCCAATCCAGAATGGAACATTAAGAATATGAGCCGCGTCTTCTTGAGCGTGAGCACCTGAGACTGTGCAAAAGGATTATTAAAGGGTGAAGACATTGAAAATAAAAGCTTACAAGCAAAAAGTCCGCGATGGAGAAAGTCTAGACAGGGTTAACGCCAGTAGGCTAGACTTGCGGCTGGCAAACAGGTTAAACTACAGCGGCATCCAAACATTCGGTGTTCTAGGCAGTGTCTGTAGTCGCACAAGCGATGACCAACAAGAAGTAGAGGAGTGAAGCTGTATGACAACACTAAATGACAATCCTAATCAAGTTGATTTAAACCTTCCGGGACTGGGCCCGGATACAATCTTCGCCGGAGCCGGGGCGGATTCGATTAGAACTTCCACCCTGGGCGGCAGCTTAATATTTGGCGAAGCCGATAACGATACTCTGATTTCAGTTGGCCCCAACGATACCCTGTACGGCGGCGACGACGAAGACTCAATCAGATCCCAGCGCACTCCGGCGGTGCTGTATGGCGACGCAGGCTCGGACACAATAGTCGCTGAAGCCCAGGCTACGTTGTTCGGCGGCTCGGGCGAGGACTTCCTCCAAGGTACTGTCGAAGCTAACCTCATATTTGGTAATCAGGACGCAGATACCATACTGGGAGGGTCGCAGAGAAGAGACTCCCTCTACGGTGGCAAGGGCAATGACGCCATCGGCTTCTTCATCGCAGGCGGCGGCAACAACCTCTCTTTACCTGGTGGCTTGGCTATTGGCTTCGCTGGCAATGAAGGTAGCAACTACTTGCGGGGCGACTTGGGCGACGACTTGATTGTAGGTATCAATCAGAGAGACAGTCTCTTCGGTGGTAAAGACAAGGACACGCTACGAGGTGTGGCCAGCAGCAGCTACCTGTCCGGCGATCTTGACGACGACATCTTAGTCATTACCAACACTACCCAAACCAGCCCGTTTGATTCGAGGGCCATCACGATCGGCATTGAGAGAACCACCTTGCTCGGCGGTGGGGGTAACGATTCTCTCTACGGCCCGATCGGCGACTTTGGCAGCGGCAGAAACTTTTTGGACGGCGGCGACGGCAACGACACGATCAGGGTTTTTGCCACGCAGGATACCGCGCAGGGAGGTGCAGGCGACGACTTCATCGTGTCGGCGACGGTGACTGCACTTTCGAGTGTAGGCGCATCGAGTTCATTTCCAGGCTTCGCCGGTCGGAACTTGCTCGACGGCGGCACGGGCAACGACACGCTCGTTGCAGCTTTTTCTACTGATACAATGATCGGCGGCGAAGGCAATGACAGCTTGAGCGGCATCTTTACTCTAGCCACCGGTGGAGACGGCAACGATACGCTCAATGCCTCTTTTGCCGGTACTAATGCTGCGCTGATTACTCTCGACGGCGGCCTGGGCAGCGATTTGTTAATTGCCAACAGCACCCCTGGCGTCACCAACTTCATGAACGGCGGTGAAGGGGATGACAGAATCGTGTTTGGCACCACGCGCGATCGATTAATTGGCACCCTTGGCGGTAACGACACCATCTCCTACGCTACTGGTGTCAACTTTAGCGGTGTCCAATCAACGCCAAACGTCATTACTGATAACTTGGGCAGCAACTTCATCACTGGCAGCAACGGTACAGATGTTATCACTACCGGTGCTGGCGATGACATACTGTTCGGCGGCCCCACCAGTCTTGTTACCCCAGGAGTTGACGGGGACGATACCTTAGATGCTGGCGGCGGAAACGACACGATTTTGGGCGGCTTCGGGAACGACTATTTGCTCGGGGGTGACGGCAACGACTCTCTCGGCGGCGGGCCCGGTGGTGACACGCTGATTGGTGGCAGTGGCAATGACAGCTTCTACTACAACAACTTCGGCGAGGGCGTCACGGTCAACTCCAACGGCAGCCTGGGTAGTAACCCAGACCAAATCGGGGATTTTGAAACCGGCCGAGACAAGTTGGTACTCCAGTACGATTCCTTCCTCTTACCACCATTAGACAATACGCTGCCAAATCGACCTAGTTCTAACGTGTTATTAGTGCTCGACAGCGGGACTTACAACAACAATCTGACTCCGGCAGGGGCGAGTCCATCGCAACCGTTCCTCGTTTACGAAGCTGCCAGCGGTCGCTTGCTCTACGACCCTGACGGTGCTGGGAACAGGCAAGGCATTACACTGGCAGTGCTCAACGGCAAACCAGGTTTGACTGCATCAGATATTGTGCTGATTTAATTTAGGTGGGAGCGGGTGGGAGTAGGTTTGGATAAAGCCGATCGTCGCCCGCGCCAACTTTAAAAACTAATTGTGCTATGTTTCTAGCTAGGGATTGATATCCCTAGCTTTTTTATGGCAGCGATCTTTAGTTGAGCATGGTGCATCAAGCAGCCTTAGTTTCTTTGCGTCGCGGCGTGCCCCCTGACGCACCATACAAGTTTGGGCCGAAAAAAAGCCAGCAAACGAGATGTTTGCTGGATTGAGTAGGCAGGAAATTTGTAGCGAATACTGTCACTAAGCTTTGTCTACAATGTCTTTTGCTTTATCTTTGAGGTCTTCTTTCAGGTGAATTGCGGATGCTTCGTCCTGCTTGGCTTGACCTTCTAATTTATCTTTCTGATTGCCTGTAACTTCGCTAACAGCCTCTTGGATTTTGCCTTCAACATTCTTAGCAGTTGCTTTGAGTCTATCTTCAATGCTCATTATTTATTATTCTAACTCTACAACTACTAAAGTATGATTTTCTAGTTGAGTCTGAATCCGTCTTTAGATAGATTTGCTGTTAACTTAATAGGGGTTTTCAGTTGAGTGAAGTAAAAAATATCCGGTAGGGACAACGCACCACCGTACCCATTGGTGTCAACTTAAGCAGTTGATCCCCAGAATTCCTGAGAGTAAGCGGCATTCTCAAGGGTGTTGCTGACGTTATTGTTTGATCGAGCCCAACATTTTAGGAGTCTTAACTAAATAGCTAACTACATTTGTACTTTTATCCCGCCACACAGCTCGCGAAAAATCATACAGTCCACGAAATACCATCTCTACTGAAATGCGTGCGTGGGGTTGAGCTAATTCCACAGCTACTGACGAATATAAATCATTGAGAACTGCATAAAATATCCGGCGTTGCATATAAGCGTGAACCGTGCTATTTTTTGTGTACCAAGTGGCGACGGGCTGGTGGTAAAATGCCTCTACTATCATCATTCGACCCCCCAATTCCATTGTTGAATGTTGATTCGATTTGAGTTTGTTTCGGAGAGCTTCGAGAGTTGAATCATCCGCAATCGAGATGGCACTAAAATTTGGGTACACTGATTCCCTACCAATAGGAATAGGCAATTTATCGGCTCGGGACTGGACTTTTGCTATGACTAGCTCAAATACCCGTATCACTTCACCTAACCCTGAAATTCTACGGTATACCAAGCTCAACACGGCTCTGCCATCACCGATAACGTCAACAGTCGTAGCACCGGCGAGGGCTCCGGCCGATCGCGCAGTTTTGGCGATCGGCGAATTAAGCGTAACAGCTTAAAGCTTTCAGGAGTCAGCCAACACAACATAAGAGCTTCTATTTCTTCTATGGGTGAGCCTGGTACTTCCCAGGCTGTATGCAGAGATTGCCCGATCGAGCTGGACGTTTTTGGCTCCTAAAATGCAGTGCCGATTCGACACCCTCTCATACTTTTTCGGATTTTAACCCCGCTCGGGGGGCGTGATGTGTCCTTGATTCTCAGTGACAGAGGTAAGATCGAGCGAAGGTGAGCTCTGTCTTAAAATAGCAGTCATCCCACGATCGTCCTTAAGTTGACACCAATGGACGCTGCCGCGTCCCTACCTGGCTCTAAACTTTTAAAAAGTAATATAATATTTAGTCGCAAGTCAGAATATTGTTTAGATAGAATTGTGTTTTTGAAGGTTCAACTCCCAAATTATGAACAGCAAAACTTCTAAATCGGGCAAATTGATGATTCGGGTTGCTGCAAGCGCGATCGCCACCTGTGCTCTTTGCTCGCCTCAAGCAACCTTCGCTCAAGCCAGCAGTTTAAATAATAATAATGCCCAACCGCTGCAAGACTTTCAAACTCAAGACAACACCGACCCTTTTTCCGGCCGCAGCAGCGGCAGCGGAATATTTGATTTAATTCACAGATCCAGATTGGGAAACGGCCGCAGCATGGAAGACTTTAATACCGAACAGCGCCAAAATTTGAACGATGCGGCGGCAGAATTTCGGAACAAACAGCGCCAACTACTGGAAAAGCAAGCTGTACCTTCTGAAGGGGCGATCGCACCTACAGAAATTACCGCCCCCGTCCCTTAAATTGCTTTCTTAGTCCGCGTAGGCGGACTTCGTTTGTTTGGTAGCGGTTTCAACCGCCGGCCGGCGCTAAAGCGCAACTACGAACCTTTTTTCAATTTGCTACTTGCGTGAGTTATAACATCATTTGGCCCTTAATCCCGTTCCAACCACGCCCGCATTTTACCCGGATTCAGCAAACCGTAAGGATCGACCAACTCTTTAAACTGCAACTGTTCCACATTAATACTTTTCATCCCTCCATCTTCCAATATATAGGTGTGAGGATTAGCAATCAGTGCGCCTTGGTCTTCGTGATAGCGAATAATTTCATTGAGCCGTGATTCCGTAGTGTAGCGAACTATTTGCAAAGCCGCGGCGATCGCCCTGCCATTGATCCGCAAAAACTCCAAGTGCATCATCACCTCATCCCCATAATAATTGTACAGTTCCTCAATCAATTTCAAACCTTTATCTGGGGGAAAAAGCGTCTGCAAATAAGTCAGAGACGGGTCAGCGCTGCGAGCGTGCAGAGTTGTATGATTCCAAGTAAATTCAGCAATTGCTGCACCTTTGCTCGCTGCTTGCGCGTTTTTTTGATAGCAAATTGTGCCGCCATATTCGCGCACCAAATCTTGCAGCGGTTCCAGACAAGATTCAGCTACCATTAACAAAGCGCAGTGCTTACCTTCAGGAATCTCCTCGCGGAAAGCAGCAAAATAAGCAGGAATCGGCCAAGCACAAACACAAATTAGTTTTTTGATAATTCCGTCAGCATCGCCCAAAGCTTGACCGAAATGTGCCGATGTCATAAAATCATCAAAAGCGACGATAATTTCCGCCCAAGCATAAGCAGGGGCGAGGGGAATTTCTAACTCAGTAATAATCCCATTTGTGCCGTAAGCGTGATTGACTTTTTGCACTTCATCGCCGCGCAATTCGATGACGCGGGGATCGTCTTCCATTGTAACGACTCGAACGGCATGAAGATTTCCCCGATCGCGCAATTGCCCGTAAGTTATCGAACCAATTCCCCCGCTACCGCCGCCGATAAATCCCCCAATCGTTGCGGTGCGATAGGTTGAGGGAACCATCCGCAATTCCCAACCGGTTTCTCGCGCTTGTTTGTCGAAAACCGACATTTTTACCCCCGGTTCTACGCAAGCTAAACCCGGTTTTATCCAGCGGATACTGTGCATTTTGGTGGTATCTAAAATGACGCCGCCGTTGAGGGGAATGCACTGCCCGTAATTGCCCGTTCCTGCACCTCTGACAGTTAGCGGAATTTTGGATTTGACGCAGGCTGCCGCAATCCGCAAAACTTCGGCTTCGCTGGCGGGACGAACTACTAAATCTCCAGTTTTATCACTTAAGATAGGTTGCAAAACTGGACTGAAGTGATAATAGTCTTGAGATAGCTTGAAAACTTGCGCGCGATCGCTAATTATTTCGATTCCCGAGAGTTCCGAAGAAAAAGCATCCCAGTCAATACTTTGAATCGCAGTTGCAGTCATTTTGTTTCCTCAATCCTGACAGTATTATATATTTTATAAAAGCCAGTAGGGTGCGTCTGACGCAAACCCTAATTATTTCGCGCACATCCTCAGCCTGACGCACCTTACAAGTCGATTGAATCGCGACAATTGCGTCCAAGATTGCTTTTTTCAATTAACAAATCCCCCAAATACCGCCATACCGTAGTATTTCCAAGGAACTGCAACAGTCTCAAATCCAGCGTTTGCTAGCATTTCCAATTGTGCCGAAAGTGTAGCTAGGCGATCGGGATTAGAATACCCGTAAGAGACACTCGTCCCCACATTTGCCCGAATTTGTGCTAAGGTTTCCCCCTGATTTAGCGCCCAATCTTCTCGCGCCGCTTGATAAATATCTTTCATTGCTGCCGATTCTGCTAAAGTCGGGTCAGCATTCCAAAAACAGCCATTACCATTTAAACTTTCGCGAATGCGTTGAAACAATTTCAATTTCATCTCATCCTCAAGATGGTGAATTGCCAGAGATGAAATGCAAGCATCGAATTTATCGCCCCAGCCTAAAAAATTTGGATTGTTTGCCCATTCTCCAAAGTCCATTTCTATGCCAGTCCACCGGGCTGCGTATCCTGCCGACTCTATTTTGGCGCGGGCAAAATCAAGCATTCGCGGGGAGTAATCGACAGCAATTATTTCCGCAGACGGGTAGCGTTGGAGAAGTTTTAAAGTGAGTTCGCCCGTACCGCATCCGAGTTCTAAAATGCGGTGGTTTGCGCTAGCAATGCAGCCTGCTAATACATCCAGCATTTCGTCATATTTAGGTAAAAGTCGCCGAATGCCGGTATCAAAATCGGCAGTATTGACGAAAACTTCTCCCGGAAAAATTTCGTTGTTCGTAGGTGAGACAGTAGAGTCAGAATTCACGATCGCCAACCATAGACTACAATTGTTATCCTAACCGAGATAGAGCAATAAGTGCGTGAAGTAGGGACACGGCAGTGCCGTGTTTTTACCCGATATCTCAACTGAAAACCGTTATAAAGTTATGCGTACTTTTACGGAGAACCCCAACACTCGCTGTAAATAACAATAAACAATCCCTTGCACTACGCCGTCTGGGTTTAGCCCGACGCCGACAAAGCGACCTAAAAAAGCAGTGTTATGTTAGTAGTGCGTAAAATCACTTAAAGATTCAACCTCACATTTGAGGATACCATGCGCCAGTTAATTTCTCGCAGTCGGGCTGCCATCAGCCAATTAATTTACAAGCGAATTCTCCTTGCGGTGACAATTTTATTTTGTGTAGGTGTAGGAGTAGCGATGGCACATATGTCTCGTCTTTCCTCCACCCTAATTGAATCGCAAGCCCTCCAAAATGCCACCCTCTATGCCCAAGCTATTAAAGAAGCCCGCACCCTTTACAGTTCGGATGTTGTCAATCCTCTTAACACCGCTAAAACAATTAACTTTACCCACGACTACAACCCGACAAAAGTAACAGTTCCCGTACCTGCCACCTTCTTAATAGAACTCGGCAACCATATCACCAACAAAAATCCCGAAGTATCAGTTCGTCTCTACAGCGACTACCCGTTTCCCTGGCGGCGAAAAGAAGGCGGAGTACGAGACGACTTTGAACGGCAAGCTATTACCTATTTGATGAAAAATCCGACAGAAAAATTTTTCCGACGTGAGGATTTTCACAGCAAGCCAGCATTTCGATATGCCGAGGCAGATATTCTAACTCCTAGCTGCGTTAGCTGTCACAACACTAACTCATTCAGTCCCAAAAAAGACTGGAAAGTGGGAGATGTACGGGGGATATTAGAAATTACTCAACCTCTCGATACCATCACTAAAAATACTCGCAGCGAACTGAAATACCTGTTTTTACTGTTAGCAGGACTTTCAATTTTAGGGGTGACAGGATTAACTTTATCTATCAGCAGGTTGCGCCAAAATGCTAAACAATTAGAACAGCGCGTCAGGGAACGGACGGCACAATTGCAAGAAACTAATGTAGAATTGGTAAAAGAACAGGAAAAGTGCGATCGCCTGCTGCTCAATATTTTACCCGAATCCATTGCTGCTAAGCTAAAAGACGGTCAAAGCAGTATTGCTGACGGCTTCGCAGAAGTCACAATTTTGTTTGCGGATATCGTAGGCTTTACCGTGCTTTCAGCACAAATATCTCCCGAAGAATTGCTCGATTTTCTCAACGAAATTTTTTCAGCATTCGATGGTTTAACGGAAAAGTACGGCTTGGAAAAAATTAAAACAATTGGAGATGCTTACATGGTAGTGGGAGGTTTGCCAAATCCCAGCACCAACCACGCCGAAAGCATTGCTGAAATGGCTTTAGATATGCAGGAGGAATTAGCCAAATTTAATGCCAAACATCATGCAGGAATTAACATTCGCATCGGCATCAATACCGGGCCTGCAATTGCGGGGGTTATTGGCACTAAAAAATTCATTTACGACCTCTGGGGCGATGCCGTTAATACAGCAGCCCGCATGGAATCCCACGGGATTGCCGGCGCGATTCAAGTCACACAATCAACTTACGATATCTTGCGAAATAAGTATCTGTTTGAAGACAGAGGAGTTATCCACGTCAAAGGCAAGGGCGATATGAATACTTATCTGCTTGAAGGCAGGCTCGTCAGCGCAGTTTCAGTTTAATTTGTTTATTATATTATTAAGGGGTCTGCTAGTTAGTCCGAAGTCAGTCAATTTTAGATTTTAGATTTTAGATTTTAGATTTTAGATTTACTGCACAGGTGAATCTGGGATCTTGAACTTTGGTCTAAAATTTTTATATATCCACGAGTTAAGTCGGGGGGTGGTATCCATTTTTGGGTGGGTCATCAGTCATTCGTTGTTAGTCGTCACCCAAGAAATAACAGTTAATAGCTGCTGGCTGTTGACTGCTGACAATTACAGGAATTACACAGAGGATGTGAGGAACCCGGTTTCGGCGCAGTTGATTTGTTGACAAACCAAAAATTTATTACGAGAAACCGGGTTTATTTTCCTATGTCCTAAATTAGGCCATTGCCAAATAGTAAATTTTATGTCATTGCGGATTTTATCTTTCTTGGGTTTTTTCAAATCTCGCTTGTCTAGGCAAATAGCTTTGTGGATATTTGCTAGCATTCTTGTCATAGAGGGAATTATTTTAGTTCCCTCTTATTTTCGGCGAGAAAATGAACTTTTAAGTCAATTAGAACAAGTATCTCGGGCGACTGTTGATTCCCTAGAGTTTTTGCTCCAACAAGATATATCCGATCGCACTTTCTTGCAAGAAGAAGTAAAAAATATTATTAAGGATTCTCAAGTAGTGTTAGGACTGTCTATTTACCAAGCTAACGGTCAGCTAATATATACACTTGGCGAACGCCCAGAAATCAGTTTAAAGCAACTAAAAAATGCTCGTATAGTTCACCATCACAATTTCGATGGCAAGCGCTACGATATTGCTTGGACGGAGCGACATTTGGGAGGCGATTACATCTTAATTGTGCGCCACGATGCTTCCACCGTTCAACCGGAACTCTACGCATTTATTGGGCGGATTGCGGTTCTAGTCATCATTATATCAGCCTTTGTCACTTCGGTGACTATGTTCTTTTTAGGGGTGACAGTAATTGCACCTCTCTTGAGATTGCGCGATGACTTGATCGCTGCCGGAGACGCTTTGAGCAAAGATCGAGAAAAACCTGATTTCTACTCTCTGTCTGTCAAGCGCGATGACGAGTTGGGAGAACTCATGGTCGCATTCAATCAAATGTTTCACCGAGTATACAAGGAAATCGCACAGCGGAAACAAGCTGAGGAAATATTGCGCGCCGAACAAGAAAAATCGGAACGTTTATTATTAAATATCTTACCCGTAATGATTGCCGATCGCCTAAAACAAGGCCAGATAAATATTGCGGACGGATTTGCCGAGGTTACGGTTTTGTTTGCTGATATTGTGGGCTTTACCGAAATATCCTCTCGCACGTCTCCTGAAGAATTAGTCAAATTGCTTAACAAAATATTTTCAGCTTTCGATCGCTTAAGCGAAGAATACGGCTTAGAAAAAATTAAGACGATCGGCGACAATTATATGGTAGCAGGCGGTTTGCCGCTTCCCTGTACAAATCACGCCGAATCTATTGCCGAAATGGCCCTGGAAATGCAGCAAGAAATTATGAAATTCCGCGACGAATGCGGTAAACCTCTCAATATCCGCATTGGCATTAATACTGGGCCTGTTGTCGCAGGTGTCATCGGCACTAAAAAGTTTATTTACGATTTGTGGGGAGATGCTGTGAATACAGCAAGCCGCATGGAATCTCAGGGACTTCCTGGTAAAATTCAAGTTAGCAGCTCAACTTATGAGTTGCTGTGCGATAAGTATTTGTTGGAAAAGCGCGGTAAAATTAATGTTAAAGGCAAAGGAGCAATGACGACTTATTTCCTAAAAGGCAGAAAAATTTAACTGATAATTTTAACCATCACCCGGGAATACCTGATATGGCGGCAGATGTTGCAGCGCCACCACTCCTAACACCAAACTAGATTTTTTTGAACGAACCGCGAAGACGCTAAGGAGACGAAGGAAGAGAAGAAGAAACAAGAAAAAATAAAAAGTTCATAAGTGAGTTAAAATTGCTATATTAAAAGGGAACTTGATATTAGTTTGATTGGTAAAAATGACGGCGAATCAGGAACATAATTCTTCTACTTCACCGATTTGGCAGCCCTTCACGCAAATGAAAACGGCTGGCCCGCCGCTGAAGGTAATTCGAGGCAAAGGATCGGTGCTGGAATTGGCAGACGGGCGGCAAATTCTCGACTGCATTTCTAGTTGGTGGGTGACTGTTCACGGGCACAGCCATCCGGTTCTGGCGGAGGCTCTTTACGAACAAGCCCAAAAGTTAGAACACGTTATCTTTGCGGGATTTACTCACGAACCTGCCCAGAAACTTGCGAGTAAATTGCTAACTCATACGCCTGCTTCTTTAACGCGGATTTTCTTTTCTGATAACGGATCGACTGCTGTTGAAGTTGCTCTGAAAATGGCATTTCAATATTGGCGCAATCTCGGAGAAACTAATCGCACGAGCTTTATTAGTTTTGAGGGAGGTTATCACGGCGATACTGTGGGGGCGATGTCTGCTGGCAGAAGTTCGCTGTGGTGGGAATCTTTTGCACCTTTAATGTTTGCTGGGGATGTTGTTCCTTTTCCAGCGACTTTTGACGGCGACGAGGAGGTGGAAAGCAAGGAGGCGGCGAGTTTAGATAAATTGGAGTTTTTGTTAAAGCAGGGCGGCTATGCGGGAATTTTTATCGAACCTTTGGTGCAAGGTGCCGGGGGAATGCGAATGTGCCGCCCTGAGTTTTTGCAGGCGATCGCCCAACTTGCCCGCCAGTTTAATGTATTGTTGATTTACGATGAAGTAATGACGGGTTTTGGTCGCACGGGCGAACTGTTTGCTTCGGTTAAATCTGGAACTTCACCGGATATCCTGTGTTTGTCCAAAGGATTGTCTGGCGGCTGTTTGCCAATTGCTGTCACAATGGCATCGGAGGATATTTATCAAGCTTTCTGGCGAGATGAACCGGACAAAGCTTTTTTTCACAGTCATTCTTACACCGGAAATCCTTTAGCTTGTGCGGTGAGTGTAGCATCGATGGAGCTTTTGGAGCAAAACCCAAGTGTGTATCAAGGGATGGAAAAATTGCACCGCCAATATCTGAATCAATGGCTGAGAAATCATCCTAAACTCGAACGGATTCGGACTTGCGGCACCATCGCAGCAATGGATGTGAAAACCGAAAGCGTTTCGGGGTATTTTAATGACATCGCTCCTGTATTGAAAGCCAGGTTTCTCGAAGCGGGGTTTTTGCTCCGCCCCTTGGGGAATACGCTTTACTTGATGCCTCCATACTGCATTTCTCCTGATGAACTAGAATCGATTTATCGGGTAATTCGTCAGGTTTTGGATACTCTGTAAACCCTTTAATTTTAGTAATGAATTTACCCAATTGGAACGATTTGGCTGACGGCGCGCTGGCGGGCAAATGTCTCTCTCGCGAGCAATCTTTAGCCGTATTGCGCGCACCGGATGAGGTTTTGCTGGAACAACTAAACGCAGCTTATCGGGTGCGCCGCCACTACTGGGGAAACCGAGTCAGGCTGCACTATTTGCTAAACGCTCAAAGCGGCCTTTGTCCCGAAGATTGCCATTATTGTTCTCAGTCGAAAATTTCGACTGCGGAAATTGAGAAATATCCGCTTTTAGCTAAGGAGAAAATTCTGGATGCGGCCCAACGCGCAGCAGATTTAAAAGCAGGTACGTTTTGTTTGGTGATTTCGGGCCGCCAACCCAGCGCATCTACTTTCGATCGCGTTTTGGATGCTGTCGAGACTGTGAAGGCAAATTATAACCTAAAAATCTGCGCTTGTTTGGGATTGTTGAGCGAGGAACAAACTCATCGTTTGGCCAAGGCTGGAGTCGATCGCGTAAATCACAATCTCAATACTTCCGAATCATATCACACGGACATTTGCACCACTCACACTTTTGGCGATCGGGTTGAAACCGTCGAACACGTAAAAGCTGCGGGAATCACAACTTGTTCCGGCGGCATTTTGGGGATGGGCGAATCCGATGATGATGCGATCGATTTAGCGCTTTCGCTTCGCAACTTGGGCGTTACTAGCGTACCGGTTAACTTTTTCATTCCGATTCCCGGTACGCCATTTGCAGATGTGAACAGGTTAACTCCCCGCCAATGTTTGCGAATTCTCTGTTTGTTCCGATTTTTGCTTCCCAGCCAGGAAATTCGGATTGCTGGGGGACGGGAAGTGCATTTGCGATCGCTGCAACCTCTCGGACTCTACCCCGCTAATTCTATCTTTGTTGGCGATTATCTGACGACTCCCGGACAAGCTGCACATCAAGATTGGGACATGATTCGAGATGCAGGATTTGCGATCGAATCCCCAGAAGGTTCTCTCTTAGAAGTTGATTCAGCAGTTGCCAAATCCGAACAAAAAACCCTGGTTGTTTAACTATTATAGTAGTTTTCAATCGAATGAAATAGAGTAGGACACGGCAGTGCCGTGTCCCTACCTAATATCTCTACTTCACGCTTACGCATGGGGGAGAGAAACCGGGCTTTATGACGTAGCAAGTGCCTCAGCCTTAAGTTCTTAGATTGTAGCCAGAAACCCGGTTTCTACGGTTGACATTCTTCAATCTAAAATCTAAAATCTAAAATCTAAAATCATACAAGGGGGGAAATTGTGGACAAACGCGAAGAAATTACGATCGCAGAATACCAGCTAACTGCCGAATCTTTCCGAGAAGGAACTTGGCATCACGACGTATCCCAAAATCGATCCGCACTGACGGCTGCCATGCCCCGCAATCCCGGTAAAATTCTCGATATAGGATGCGGGCCGGGACGAGATTTAGTAGCGTTCAAGAGCCAAGGACACACAGTTGTCGGCTTAGATGCAACTCCAGCTTTTGTAGAAATAGCTAAGAAGTTATCGGGATGCGAAGTTTGGCAGCAATCTTTTCTGAATCTCGACTTGCCAAATGCAGAATTTGACGGTATTTTTGCCAATGCTTCCCTGATTCACGTTCCCAGCGACGAGATGGTGAAAGTGCTGCAAAATTTGCACAAAGCCTTAGTTGTTAGCGGTGCAATTGTCATGTCAATGTGCCGGGGAAATTGGGAGGGATACGACGAGCGGCCAACCGGAAAACGCTATACTGCCGGATGGGAATATGATACTTTAGCGCCTTGTTTGGAACAAGCGGGATTTGCAATTGTCGATCGCTACTATCGCCCACCCGGCTTACCCCGCGAAGCTCAATCTTGGGTAGTAATGGTAGGCAGAAAAATCTAATATAAATCGGGAATTGACAATCTTTCCCCTCTCTTCCTCTGCGCCCTCTGCGCCCTCTGCGGTAAAAAAAAACTAATTCACAAATTGACAGAGGATTGTTATATAATACTCCACAGTCAAGAAAACCAATTTGTGCACCAATTAAATCCAAATTAATATGACAGAGAAATTCCACATTTTTTTAGCGGGTGCTAGTCGAGGCGTCGGCTTAGAAATCGCGAGATGTCTGGCAGCACAAAAGATGCAAGTAACTGCACTTTTGCGATCGCCCGCAACCAGCACCGAATTAGAAACCACGGGCATCAAAGTCTTGACTGGCGATGCTTTGGATGCAGCGGCTGTGGAAGCTGCGATGGCAGGAGGCGATCCAATTCATGCCGCAATCAGCACAATTGGCGGCTTGCCAAAAGATGGAGAAAGAGCCGATTATTTGGGCAACAAAAACTTGATTGATGCGGCTGTCAAAGCAGGCGTGCAAAAATTTATTTTAGTTTCATCCATCGGCAGCGGGAACAGTGCCGCTGCTTTGCAACCGCAAGTTTTGGAAACTTTAGGCCCGGTGTTAATTGAAAAGGAAAAAGCCGAAAATCATTTGATAGCAAGCGGGATGATTTATACAGTGATTCGTCCCGGCGGACTCAAATCGGAACCTGCAACAGGCAACGGTATTTTAACAGAAGATTGTCGAGTTGCTGGAACTATTCACCGGGCGGATGTAGCGCAGCTAGTTTGTCAGTGTTTAGTTTCTGATGCTGCTAACAATAAAGTTTTGTCGGCGGTAGACAGGCAAATGCTTTACGGCAATCCAGAATTTGAGGTATTAAATCTGTAGATGATTCGGCGATTGAAATCGCTACTACACAAACGAAGTCCGCCTGCGCGGACTAAGAAATAAAGCCGATCGCACTCAAGAATCGAAAGGCTTAATCCACGATCGCCCGATCGCCCAATCCAAAATCAAACCCGCGATCGCAAACAACACCACACTCTCGGCACCGCGAACAGCAAACGGCAATAACTCCTGTAGGGCGGGCATCTTCCCGGGTTCAAAAAACAATCCAGCATCCAACTGTCCAAAAGCCCGCACCAACCCAAAAGCCAACACCGCGCCCGATTTAAGCTGCGGATTAACATCTCGGCGAATCGCATAGCGGTAAGTCACGCCGAACAAAAAACCGCCCAAAAGTGCGATCGCCCCTCTCAAGGCAAAATTTAGGTCAATTTCCCTTACCTGCAAACTCGCCAGAGAATCCAACCTATCCGCCAGAATAAAGCTATTACCAAGGGCGATCGCCCCAAAAGCCAGCAAACAAGACAAAGCAGCAACACTCCCTGCCTTCAAAGATTCTACCCGTTCAGCAGCACTAAAATTTGACGAGTCCTTCACGGTGCCCTCATTTCAAAAATGGCTCAAATTGACTTATCATCAGAAAATTGGGTAGAAACCTCGTCCTTTTAGGACGGCTTTATATTACAATATAATTGGTCAACGACCCACCCGAGACGATGGATCAAACAGCCTATACGAGCGAAGTTCAGCCTTGTGCTGGCGGCGAAGCAAAATCGGTAGACCGGGAAAAGAGGATAGGGCAATGGTAAACATCCCTAGAATCAAAACTACGAAGAATTCCGTTTGGTATTTGATACGTAAAAACCGCAGGGCTTGCGGGGTTAGTCTGTGGAGCGAACATAAGACCAAATCTCTTTTAGGGTGGAGGCAGTGGCGAAGAAGCAGAAATTCAAATCGTGAGGTTTGGGAATCCCCGTACCTTCAGGTCGGGGTGGATGTCAAAAGGGTTGAAGTCACTTTGTACAGTTTGTTCAATAAATAGCTATGGATATTTTGTCACTCGGTTGGGTTTCGGTGCTAGTTCTGTTCTCCTTCTCAATTTCAATGGTAATTTGGGGACGCAACGGTTTCTAGATTCCAGAATAGCTTGCGGGGCAGGCTTTTTAACAGCCCCGCATTTTTTAAAATCCTATTTAACACACTCAAAATAACAGGAGTTGCAAACATGACAGCCAAAAAAATCTTAATGTTAGTCGGCGACTTTGTAGAAGACTACGAAGTAATGGTTCCCTTCCAAGCACTGCAAATGGTAGGTCACACCGTCCACGCCGTCTGCCCGGAAAAAGCCGCCGGCCAAAAAATTCGCACCGCAATTCACGACTTTGAAGGCGATCAAACCTACACTGAAAAACCCGGTCACAACTTCACTTTAAATGCCACTTTTGACGAAATCAACCCGGCAGACTACGACGCTTTGGTTATCCCCGGAGGACGCGCCCCAGAATACATCCGCCTCAACGAACAAGTGCTGCAAATTACCCGTTACTTTGCCAACAGCAAAAAGCCGATCGCATCTATTTGTCACGGCTTGCAAGTCCTAACCGCCGCCGGCGTACTCGAAGGCAAACGGTGCACTGCATACCCCGCTTGCAGCCCCGATGTACTCCGGGCCGGCGGCAAATATACAGAAGTTCCCGTTACCGACGCTGTAGTCGATGGCAACTTAATTACTGCCCCCGCGTGGCCGGCTCATCCTAACTGGCTGGCTGAATTTCTGAAAGTTTTAGGGACAAAAATCGAACATTCAGATAGTCATTAGTCATTAGTTATTAGTCATTAGTCATTAGTTATTAGTCATTAGTCATTAGTCATTAGTTATTAGTTATTAGTTATTAGTCATTAGTTATTAGTCATGAGTTATTAGTTATTGGTCACATGACTATTTTCACAGTCAAAGTTAAACCGAATTCCAAACAGCAAAGCATCGAAGAACAACCTGACGGCAGTCTCACAGTACATCTCAAATCGCCGCCCGTTGAGGGTAAAGCCAATCAAGAATTAATCGTGCTGTTGGCGAAAAAGTTTAAAGTGCCGAAATCGGCGATCGGCATTAAATCCGGTTTTTTCTCCAGAAATAAACTTGTGGAAATTGCGATCGAACCTGCAACTTATACTAATTCTGAAAAGTAGCGATCGAGATACAGCGTATTCCAGATTGATGAAGTGTAGGGACACGGCAATGCCGTGTCCCTACGGGGATAGAATAATCTGGGGCGGTCTTCATAAATGTCGAATCTGCTGTAGGTTGTACGCAATATCTGTAGGGACAAATATCGGCATTGCCGTGTCCCTACAATTGACAGTGCAGGTTAAACGATCGCCCTAAGCAAACCTGCGTCTCAGCAGCGGTTGAATGCTCAGCAGCGCTACGACATCAAAGGCTAGCAATACTAACAGCGCTCCTCCAAAGGTAACATTACCCCAAGGAGCTTGCATCACGACACTTGCTAGCGACCAATCGCTGTTTAAGTACAAATAGCGAATGGGTTCGATCGCGTAACTCAGAGGATTGAGAGTCACCACAACTTGCAGCCAGTGAGGCATAAACGACAGCGGCGCGAGGGCTGTGCTGGCAAATAACAGCGGCAAGTTAGTAACAAAAATTACCGCTATTAATTCTACGTGACCGGGAAGAGCAAAGGCTAAACCTAGACTCAAACCGGTGACGCCCAAAACTAACAGCAGGACAATCAGGGCGATCGCCCCGAGTCCCGCCATTCCGGGCAATCCCGATCCCAAAAAGGCTCCAGCCGTAACGATTGTCCCCGTTTGGATAAAGCTGAGGGTGACGATAAAAATCGCAGAAGCCAGGACGATCGAAAATCTCGAAGCCAGCGGCGCGACTAACAAACGGTTGAGAAATCCGAATTCGCGATCGAACATAATCGGCAAACCGGCATTCAGGGCTCCGGCAAACGCAGTAAAAACGATTACACCAGCGCCGAGAAATTGTCCGTAATTTTGGCTTTCGCCGAACAAGCCGGCGGGAGCATTTTTAAACAGAGCTCCGAATAAAACCAACCACATCAGCGGCTGAATAATTCCTGCAACTAGCGTCGAGGGGCGGCGCTGCAATTGAATAAACAGGCGCTTGGTTAATGCGAGTGTTTCTTGAATGAAGTCGCCCAGCAGGGAACTGTTCGAGGCTGTAATAGCCGTTGAGGGCGATCGCTGCTGCTTGAGGTTGTTGGGGGATGTAACAGTACCGCTCATAATTGCTTGCGCTGATTTTGATTAAATCTAACTATCTTTACAGTAGCAAGTCTGGAGGTATTGGTGGTGTTGGGCGGGCGATCGGTCTAAAATTGAGAATAAGCTCATCAAATATGCTAAATAAAAACTTGATTTATTAGGAGGATAAAGCTATGTCATCAAGGGCGATCGCCACTTTGGTCAAAATCATGGAATCTTTGCCGGAAACTCTGCAAGATAGAGTGGTTGAACACCTGCGAGAATATATTGAAGATTTAAGGGATGAAGAGCAGTGGAATTTATCTTTTCAAAACACACAACAATCGCTGATTGTGGCTGCAAAACGTGCCAAACAGGAAATTTCCGAAGGAAAAGCACAGCCATTAGATATTGAGCAATTATGAAATCGGCAAAAGGCGATCGCACGCTTGCTCAAGTCAGGACTCAAGGAAGGGGGATCGCGACTGAAAAACGGTGCTGGATATGCTAAATTGAGTATGGAGAATTTGGCAAAAAAATGTCTTGTACTTTCACGGCAATTGTTTATTGGGAAGAGGATGTTTATGTAGCCGAGTGTCCTGAAGTGGGAACGGCTAGCCAAGGAGAAACGATAGAAGAGGCGATCGGCAATCTCAAAGAAGCAACGGAACTTTATTTAGAAGAATTCCCTCTGCCTAAAACTTCCCCCCGTCTGCTAACTACATTTGAGGTATTAAGTGCCTAAACTACCACGAGTTAGCAGTGCGGAAGCCATCCGGGCTTTGGAACGCTTAGGCTTTATTCAAGTACGGCAGCGAGGCAGTCATGCTATTTTGAAGAAACAACTACCGATCGAGGATGAGTCGAATCCTCAAGGCGCGATCGAGGTTGGCTGTGTAGTACCAGTGCAGCGCAAAACTTTGGCAGTTGGAACCCTCAAAAGTATTCTAAATCAGGCAGGGATTTCTGTTGAAGATTTTTTGAGAAATCTTTAGATATATTGAAAGAGGCGATCGTACTTCACTCAAGGAAGGGCGATCGCACTTGCTCTGACAGTGCTATCCTATAAGAGAACCATCAGACATTGGCGGGGAAAAAATCTTGTCAACTATCACCGATATAGGCACTTTAATTAGCCGCAATCCTGAGATACACGGTGGCTGTCCGATTATTGCCGGGACGGGTGTTACAGTCCGCCGGATTGCTATTTGGTACAAGCAAGGTTTGAGAGCAGAAGAAATTGCCGATCGCATCGGGCATTTAACTCTCACTCAAGTCTATGCCGCTTTGACTTATTATCATGCTAACCGAGATGAAATTGATGCTGACATTGCAGCGGAAGCCGCAGAAGGCGATCGAATAGAAGCATTGATTTCCGCTCATCGTCAGATTCAAAAGCAGCCCATCGATATAGCTTTAGAAATACCAACAAGAGCCGACTGTCCCAGCCGCCAAGAATTTATGAAATTGCCGCTAGAAGAGAGGCGAAACATTCTAGCAAAACAAGCTGAGGCAATGTTGCAACATTACCAGGAAGATAAAGAATGGCAAGAATTAGAAGCAGGAGATTTAATAGACTGCTAAAGTAGAGTATCAGTAGTTACTTATGAAGGGCGATCGCACTTGGTTTAAGTAAGGGCGATCGCAGACTTACAACTTAGTATTCCCAGGTTACGCAGTCAGAAGGCAGTTATGGTTTTGCAGCTTTAACCACATCCTCAACCATTTTAATCGCCTCTTTGATTGCTATTTGACCGCTTTCTACGGCCCTAATTAAATCCTGAGCGTCTTTCGGGCTAATTAAATTGAGCCTGACGGGTTCTTTCAAGGAAACAATAAATTTAGTTTTATCGCTGTCTTGCAGCTTAGAGGATCTTTCTTTGGCTTCAACATCTCTTAGCTGTTCTTTTAACTGTTTAAGCATTTCTGCTTGTTTTCCCTGGTCAAAATTGCCATCAAATAACATTCGTTTTACCCCTACAAGAGCAGCAGCACCTAAAGCTGCACCGCCAACAACTAATCCTACGGGAGGTGCAACGGCTACTAACCCAAATAAAAATGATGCACCACCGAAAGCTGCCACCGCCGCACCAGCACCGGCAGCCCCCACTACACCAATGCCAATATCTGCTAAAATCCCTAATTTATCATGTGGGTTTTTTTCCAGTTGCTCTATTGACTTCAGAATTTGCTCTTTGGTTGGCGTTTTATTTGCAGACATATTAGACCTCAATCTTTTTGCTAATTTGGGCAATTAGGCAGTGATGACGTTGCGGAAAATTGTATTGAAAACGTCTATCAGTAGTTTAAAAAATGCTTTGGCAATCTCAATCATGTCTTGAGCAATTCCAATAATTCCATCATCAGACACCTCTTTGCCTTGGGCAAGTTTATCGAGTCGGTGGCCGGCAATTGCACCAATTGGGATACCCAGCGCTGTTGCCAAAGGTGCTAATAACGGGCCGACAAATGGTATCGAATTTGCCAAAATTCCTACAGCGGCGCCAACAGCAGCCCCTATAACTAAATTGGGATGCGCTTTGACAAATTCTATGATTTTAATCAGGAGAATTTTACCGATGAATAAAACTTTGTTAGCAGCTTTTTTCGTGTATGTGGCGAGTTCATGCAGCCGCATCGAGACTTCATGCGGCAAGCCCATATCATTTAACCAGACATACAAGTCGCTGCTACTCATTGCATCAGCATCGACTTGCCAGAGAGCCATTTTTAAATTAGCTTGCGGTAGGGATAATGCACTAGACATGATTTCTTTCCTATGGTAACTTAGAAAATATTTACGAACATTTCACGAGGCGAAAAGCCCCTAGACATTGCTCACCGATCCAGCAACATTGCGAGCAACTTCTTTAACCGCTGGAGTAGCGGATGCAGCCACATTTTGAGCAACTTTTTTAACCGTTAGGGATGGACGGTGCTATCTGGCATAGTTGCGCCAGTCAGATTTACATTGTTAAAATCTTTGAGGTTGCCTAAGATTGTTTTAAAGCCCGTGATTAAATTTTAATTTAATTTTTATGTATTGGAAAGTAGGAGAATGTCACAATTTGCCAGGAGTTAATAAAATTAGCGAGCCGTTAAAAGTCATATTTTGTCCTTCTTAGCCATAAAACGTCAGAAAAAGTCTGATACAATAGATAAAACCTCCTACATTTACCCAATAAATGGATGTTCAAGAACTCTTAAGGTTGGCCGATGGCTTGGTGTTCGCTAAGACCGGCAAACGATTGGACGATCTGCAACAGGCAGTAGTACGGGGAACGTGGCAAGGTAAAAGATACTCCGAAATTTCTAAAGAGGTTCATTGTACTGAACGCCATGTCAGAAATATTGCCTCAAAGTTATGGCAAACTCTGTCAGAAATATTAGATGAAGATGTAATGAAATCAAATTTGCGCTCCACAATGGAGAGGTATCAAGTTTCTCACAATTCTAATTTCCTCAATTATAATTTTTTAGAACAGGGTAACATCAACTTCTGCACAGAAACGCCACACCCTCCAACAACTCCCCAAAACTCACCCCCAACGCAAACCTCAAATGAAGACAACACCCAACAGAAACCGCGACTCGATTTAAGAGATGCACCGGAGCTCAAAACCTTCTACAACTACCCCAACTCACCCCTCACCGCCCTCGAAAACTCGATCGCCCGTCAAAACTGCAGCCTCCTCACCATCACGGGCATGGCAGGCACCGGCAAAAGTGCGATCGCCCGTCACCTCATCCCCCAAATTCAAACTCAATTCGATCGCATCATCTGGCGCAGTCTCCGCACCTCCCCACCCCTAGAAACAACCCTCAAAAACCTCATTCAATTTCTCTCAAATCAACCAGAAATTAACTTTCCCGCCAATATCGATACTCAATTGTCAATACTGATAGAAACATTGCGCGAAAATCGATGTCTGATCGTACTCGATGACGTACAGCAAATTCTCAGCAGCGGGCAACTTGCAGGAAATTACAAACCCGGATATGAAAATTACGGAACCCTATTTAAACTCCTCGGCGAAATTCCCCACAATAGCTGCTTAATCCTCAATAGTTGGGAACCTCCCTCAGACATCCTCACATTCACCGACGATAATTCAGCAGTATGTTTGTTGCAGTTAACCGGTTTAGGTGAAGCCGCAACCGAAATTCTGAGAGAGAAAGGTTTATTGGATGAAGAACAATGGCCAGAATTGATTGAGCTTTATCAAGGCAATCCCCTCTGGTTAAAATTAGTTGCTCAAACAATTAACAACTTATTTGGCGGTAGAGTATCTCAATATTTAAGCTATCAACCAGTATTTTCAAGCGATGAATTGACACCGATATTGCAGCAGCACTATCAGCGCTTGTCGGAAATAGAAAAACAGGCGATCTGCCTAATCAGCAATGAAAGTGAACCTGTTTTACTTACCCAATTGATGGCAAACTGTCAAGGGTCACAAGGCGAATTATTCAAAGCAATTCAATCTTTAGCAAGACGCGGAATGCTCGAAAAATTGAGCTATGAAGCTGAAACAGTTTTCAGGATTCCACCTGTGTTAAAACAGTATGTTAAAATGGTGGCAGAATAGCTGGGCCCTTTATTAATCGGCGGTTTAAACCGCTCCTTGTCAAACGAAGTCCGCCTTCGCGAACTAAGAAATAAGAGGGATATCTAACAGGACTTTGTATTATAAATATAGCTAAATGAGAGCCAAATATGACCGCAACTCCTACCAAACCTAAACAAATGCTCACCTTCGATCGATTCATCAAGCAACTTCCCGATGAAGACGGACGCTATGAACTTGTTAATGCAGAAATTGTTAAAATCTTACCAACAATCAGACTGCACGAAAATATAGCTGATTTTATTGAAAATACATTCCAAGACGAGGTAAAAATATTCAACCTGAATTACAGGGTATCTGGCAGAATTGTAGTCAGGACTTTAACCCCGAATGGTAAAGAACAAGGCCGCCATCCCGATCTTACTGTAGTAGACAAAACCCTCTGGGAATCGCAGCCTTTCGCCCCCTCAGCCCTAACTGAACCCCCACAATTAGTTGTGGAAGTTGTCTCAACAAATTGGGAAGATGATTATATCGACAAGCTGGATGAATATCAGCGGCTGGGAATTTCTGAATATTGGATTGTCGATTATTTAGCTTTGGGCAGCAGAAACTATTTAGGCAACCCGAAAGAGCCGACTGTTTTTGTTTATCTACTTGATGAACATGGGGTTTATAAAATGACTGCTTACCGAGGAACTGAGCGAATTATATCCCGAACTTTCCCAGAATTAGCGCTGACAGCAGAGCAAGTTTTGGATGTCTAAAAATTGTTACCAAGGCAGATACAACAAAACTCTTTTCCACTCCGATTGTGGCTCTTCCGTACTTAGTGTGCCAAACTATTAATTTAAGTAGTTAAAACCCAATCTAGGTATGAATCGCAGTAAAAAATTGCTCCAAATTAACTAAAGTAAGACCGGAAATCTTTGCTGTGTAAAAATTTATGCCATTAATTTCAGATAAATGAGCAGCGGTAAGTACGGAAGACCCAAAAGATCGCCAATCCACCTTACCTTACTGCATCCGATCGATCGTCCGATACTGCACCGCTTCCCCCACATGATTCGTTTTCAAGCTTTCATCCCCCGACAGATCGGCTATAGTTCTAGCAACCTTCAAAATACGATCGCTAGCCCTAGCCGAAAGCCCCAACTTCCGAATCGCCATCTCCAATAAATTCCGAGAAGCATCATCCAACTGACACCACGTGTTAATGTGACTGCTTTGCATTTCCGCATTACAGCGCAAACTAGATTCCGACTGAAAACGGCGAGTAGCGATCGCCCGCGCCCGCTGCACCCTCACCCGCACCGGTTCCGACTCCTCCCCTGTAGGCTGTCGCGTAATTTCCTCCGGTTTCAAACGATTAACCGCCACTTGCAAATCGATCCGATCCATCAAAGGCCCCGAAAGTTTAGCCCAATATTGCTCCCTCTTTTGCGGCGAACAAGTACACTGCTGGATCGAATCGCCGTAATAACCGCAAGCACAAGGATTCGTACTCGCAACTAAAGTGAATTGCGCCGGAAACATCACCGATTGTCTAGTCCGAGAAATCGTCACATAACCATCTTCCAGCGGTTGTCGCAAAAACTCCAAAACATCTCTTTTAAACTCAGTTAATTCATCCAAAAAAAGGATGCCGCGATGTGCTAAAGAAATTTCACCCGGACGCGGGAAACTGCCGCCACCTACCAAAGAAGGGCCAGATGCCGAATGGTGAGGACTGCGAAAAGGCCGATCGCTCACCAAACTTCCCTTATCCTTCAACAACCCAGCCACCGAATGAATCTGAGTCACATCCAAAGCTTCCTCAAAAGTCAGCGGCGGCAAAATACCCGGCAAACGCCTCGCCAACATAGTCTTACCGCTCCCTGGCGGCCCCACAAAAATTAAATTGTGTCCCCCCGCCGCCGCAATTTCCAAAGCCCGCCGCGCGTGAATTTGCCCCTTTACATCCTTTAAATCTAAACCGGGAATGCGCCTTTTTGCTAACTCTTCTCTACCGTTTACTTGTACCGGCGAATAAACTTGAGGATTGTTCAAAAAATCAGTAACTGCAAAAATATTCTCAAAACCATAAACAGATATGCCGTGTACCAAAGCCGCTTCTGCCGCATTTGCCATCGGTACAATCAATCCCAAAATACCCATTTTTTGAGCAGCAGCGGCGATCGGCAAAACCCCAGCCACAGGCCGCAAACTTCCATCTAAAGAAAGTTCCCCCAAAAATAAATAATCTCCCAAAAGCTCAGGGCTGACTTGTTCCGATGCTGCTAAAATGCCAATGGCGATCGGCAAATCAAAACTCGGCCCTTCCTTCCGCAAATCCGCCGGAGTCAAATTAATCACAATACTCCGCATCGGAAAAGCATATCCCGAATTTTTTAGCGTCGCCTTAACCCTTTCTTTAGCTTCTTGTACCGCAGAATCCGGCAACCCCACAACCACAATTTTCGGCAGTCCCCCCGATACATCAGCCTCGACACCCACCTTTACCGCGTCAATTCCTACGATCGATGCACTCCAAACCCTAGCAAGCATTTTTCTTTATCCTTAATTTGCCTGTCCTTGATTCATCATCTATTATGATTAACAATGACTAATGAATATCGGAAGAGGTAAGAAAAACTTTTCTTGCCTCTTCCTTTTCTCTTCTTCCTTCTCTCCTGCTGCGTCTTCCCTCTTCCCGACATCCGTTACATCCGTTACATCCGTTACATCCGTTACATCCGTTACATCCGTTACATCCGTTACATCCGTTACATCCGTTACATCCGTTGCCGAACTTCGTTAACACCCATGACAACTCAAGAAACGCTTTTCAGCAAAATCATCCGCAAAGAGATTCCCGCAGACATCGTTTATGAGGACGACTTGGCCTTGGCGTTCAGAGATATCCATCCGCAAGCGCCCGTCCACATCCTCGTCATTCCCAAACAGCCTATTCCCAAATTAGCCGATGCCGAGTCGGGAGACAATGCTCTCATGGGACACCTGCTGCTGACTGTCAAACGGGTAGCAGAACAACTCGGACTCAGCAACGGCTATCGCGTCGTCATTAATACCGGCAGCGACGGCGGCCAAACTGTAGACCACCTGCACCTTCACATTCTCGGCGGTCGGCAGATGAACTGGCCCCCAGGCTAAAGGCTAATTTTTACGCATAACTTGCGGACTCATCCTCAGAAACCCGGTTTATTTCTATTGCCAAGCGCCTCAGAAACCGGGTTTCTTTTTGGTCAATAAACCCGGTTGATGGCACAAGATTGAGAATGCAGCCCGATCGCACTATAAACCCGGTTTTCAGTATTCTCCCGATAAAAATTTACGCTCACCGCATCCACCAGCGATATGTGAACAAATATTAAAAATAATCTCTTCAATACCTAATTAAGATATCTTTAAATAGAAAGAAAATCGCTCTGAACAACAATAATTTGACCGAACTGCTGAACCCACCTAAATACAATATATTCAGTTCTTCAGACCGCTATATTTAACCCGTTCGGCGTTTAATTTTACTTTGTAAAAGACTACAAAAATTTACTAAAAATTTAGCTTTTGTAAATGTTTGTAAAATATTTAAATAGTAACCACTAATCCCTTGGCAAACTTTAGTGAATAGTGTTACTAATATAAGCGTGGGGCATCCCCACAATGAACCTTGAAAATTCAATTAAGCAATCATAAACCAAATGACAACAACCTTACAGAGTCGTGAAAGCGCCAACGTTTGGGAACGTTACTGCGAGTGGGTAACTAGCACGGATAACCGCATTTATGTGGGTTGGTTCGGGACTCTGATGATTCCTACTCTGCTGACAGCCACCGTCTGTTACATCATCGCCTTCGTCGCTGCTCCTCCAGTGGACATCGACGGCATCCGCGAACCAGTAGCTGGTTCCTTGATGTACGGCAACAACATCATTACTGGTGCTGTTGTGCCTTCGTCTAACGCGATCGGGCTTCACTTCTACCCAATCTGGGAAGCAGCTTCCCTCGATGAGTGGTTGTACAACGGCGGCCCTTACCAGCTCGTAGTTTTCCACTTCCTCATCGGCATTTTTTGCTACATGGGCCGTCAGTGGGAACTGAGCTACCGCTTAGGAATGCGTCCTTGGATCTGCGTAGCCTACTCTGCACCTGTGGCGTCTGCTACCGCAGTATTCTTGATTTATCCGATCGGACAAGGCAGCTTTTCTGACGGTATGCCCTTGGGTATCTCCGGCACCTTCAACTTCATGATCGTGTTCCAAGCCGAGCACAACATCCTGATGCACCCCTTCCACATGTTGGGAGTAGCTGGTGTCTTCGGTGGTTCTTTGTTCTCTGCAATGCACGGTTCTTTAGTTACCTCTTCTTTGGTTCGCGAGACAACCGAAACCGAATCACAAAACAACGGTTACAAATTCGGTCAAGAAGAAGAAACCTACAACATCGTCGCAGCCCACGGCTACTTCGGTCGTTTGATCTTCCAATACGCGAGCTTTAACAACAGCCGTTCTTTGCACTTCTTTTTAGGTGCATGGCCAGTTGTCGGTATCTGGTTGACCGCTTTGGGTATTTCCACGATGGCCTTCAACCTCAACGGTTTCAACTTCAACCAATCGATTATCGACTCGCAAGGTCGCGTGATCAACACTTGGGCTGATGTCATCAACCGCGCTAACTTGGGTATGGAAGTTATGCACGAGCGCAACGCTCACAACTTCCCCCTCGACTTGGCTGCTGGTGATGTTACCCCAGTAGCAATGGTTGCTCCTTCCATCAACGGCTAAATTTAGCTTTTGATTAACAAAAAGCGCTCCTAGAAATAGGGGCGCTTTTTGTTTTGGCAAGTAGAATTTAACTCAGATGTTGCACCATTCTCAACAAGCCTTTTATGGGCGGGCAGGATGCCCACCCCACAAGAAATACACTCTTCGCTTCACAGGCATCTTGCCTGTTCTTGAGAATGGTGTAAGATGTGAGATTTAAGAGATTTCCTGCCGTTAAATCTGTTCAATCCGTTAAATCCCGTAGACTGCTCGTTGCCGAACTTCCCGATCGATCTGATATATTGATTAAGAATTATTATTTTTAGCAATCATCAAAGTGGCGATATTTAACAGGCACAAATTTGAAAAACTCGCGGTTCATAAATCTAAAACATTAGCCTGGACGATCGCACTTTTTAGCGGCATTTTGATGGGATTGACAACCGCACCAGTAAATGCTTGGCTGTTGGCTTGGGTAGCATTAGCTCCCCTGTGGGTTTTGGTTGTCAGTTATCAAAAGCCAAAAATACAAGAACAAAAACAAAAATTTCTCTTTCTTCCTTCTTTCCTCAAAATCCATCCGTTACATCCGTTACAGAATCCGTTGCCGAACTTCCTTCTTCCTTCACTCTGGGGAATTGGCTATCACGGATTAGCTTTATCTTGGATTATGGGAATTCACCCGATGACTTGGTTGGGAGTTCCTTGGTGGCCGAGTTTGGCGATCGCACTTTTTTGCTGGGCATTCATCACCCTCTGGGGAGCCGCATTAGTCGCCGTTTGGGCGTGGCTATTTGCGATCGCAATTTCCAAAATTAGTGGCACAGGCATCTTGCCTGTGATTTCCCCAAAAATTAGTGGCACAGGCATCTTGCCTGTGATTTCCCCAAAAATTAGTGGCACAGGCATCTTGCCTGTGATTCGCGTTTTAATTGGCACAGCTTTGTGGTGCGCCTTAGAAAGTATTTGGAGTACAGGTTCGCTGTGGTGGACATCACTATCTTACACGCAAAGCCCGCACAATTTAGCAATATTGCACCTCGGTCAACTCTCCGGGCCCAGCGCAGTAACAGCCGCTATTGTAGCAGTAAATGGCTTAATTGCAGAAGCTTGGCTCGAAGGAAGAAGGAAGAAGGAAGAAGGAAGAAGGAAGAATTGGATTGCTTATATTTTGCCTGCGAGTCTGTGTTTAGTTTTGCATATAGCAGGATGGAGTTTGTACAACCGTCCCTTAATTCAAGAAGCGGGAACCTCATTAAAAATTGGCATTATTCAAGGCAATATTCCTAACGAGATTAAGTTTGAATCAGGGGGTTGGCGGCGAGCTTTGGAAGGTTACACCACTGGATACAAACAGTTAGCAGACAGAAAAGTCGATGCTGTGTTAATTCCAGAGACAGCTTTGCCTTTTATCTGGACAAACGAGTATCAGCGTTCTACTCTTTCCTTTTACCAAGCTATTCTCGAACGCGGTGTGGTGGCTTGGATTGGAGGATTCGGACAGCAAGACAATAGTATCACTAACAGCTTATTCGCGATCGATCGCACGGGAGAAATTATCGGCCGCTACGATAAACTAAAGCTAGTGCCTTTAGGCGAATATATCCCTTTTTACGAAATTTTAGGCGGGATTATTAATCGGCTTTCTCCCTTAGATGCTCATTTAGTACCCGGAAATTCTAAACAATTGTTTGATACCCCGTTTGGCCGCGCCATTGTCGGAATTTGTTACGATTCGGCGTTTGCGGAAAATTTCCGATATCAGGCGGCGAATGGAGGCGAATTTATGCTCACAGCTTCCAACAATGCCCATTACAAACCGCCGATGCTGGCTCAGCATCACGCTCTCGATGTAATGCGGGCAATTGAAACGGATAGATGGGCAGTTATCGCAACTAATACGGGTTACTCTGCTTTTGTAAATCCTCGCGGCGAGACGGTTTGGAAGTCGGGAATTAATACTTATGAAGTCCGAGATGCTACTATTTATCGGCGGCAAACTCGGACTTTGTACGTGCGGTGGGGAGATTGGCTGACGCCTTTATTGTTAGTATTGGCTGGGTTAATGCGGTTGATTGTTAGAAATTAACGTTAGTAAAGAGTTTTCTGGTGGGGCAGGGGCGGGTTTATTAAATCTGTTTGCACTGTGAAGATTATTCGTGAACCCGCCCCTACAGTTCACTCATTGCTTAGGTGCGTCGCTCACTCAATTATCAATTTGTTTCAGTAATTTTCAATAGCGACGCACCCTACAGTTACTAACAACTAACAACTAACAACCAATAACTAACAACCAATAACTAACAACTAACAACTAACAACTAACAACTAACAACTAATCATTCTACTTATCTTTCACGCGAGCGTGAATGCTAGGAGATAAAGAAATTAAATCGTCGATATTGCGCTGCATTGTAGCACAAATGCTGTCCAAAGGCAAATCATTGGTATCGTGCTCGAAGGGATTTTCTATTTCAATGCCGATTTCTTCGATGCCGAACAAAGTAAAACTAATTAAAGCTACAACTGGGCCGGTTCCCCAAGCCAAATCGTTCACCATCTGAAAGGGTAGTGCCAAACAGTAAAGCAACAATAGTTGTTTCAGGTGAATCGCGTAAGCCATAGGGATAGGCGTCTTCAAAATCCGCTCGCAGCCGCCTAATACATCAATCATAGAGTTGATCAACTCCTTCATACCAGTTAACTGATAGACATCGAGGCAATTGCGTTCGTACTGCTCGTGCAAGTAATCCTCAATCCAAAAGGCAATTTCTAGCGGGGGATTGTTGATCGATTTGAGCTTTTGGTACTGCGCTGGGGACATTAACGGCTCTAATTCTGGATTTACTGATTCTTGCCGCAAGTGCAGTTTCATCGCCACTGCAAAGGCAGGTAACAGGCGCAGGACTGACTTTTTGAGTTCGATATCCTGCGGGTCTTTTTCCTCAATTGCTACCCAGATTTGGCGCGCCAAATTGCGGACGTTGTTGATTAAAGTACCCCAAAGTTTTCGACCTTCCCAAAATCGGTCGTAGGCTGTATTGGTCCGAAAAACTAACAGTAAACCCAGGACAATACTCGGTACAATACTCGACAAAATGGGCAAGGAAACCGGCCAATTTAAAAAGTGCAGTAGCGCAATAAAAACTCCAAAGCCACCGCACAGAAAAACGCGGGGCAAAATTGAGAGAATGACAGACCCCCGAACCTGTAATGCAATTTTAAACCAAGGCGGTCGATCGCCACTCATGCAAGTCTCCTGATTAAATTAGCACTCAGCGCCCTAGCGCGGGCGGCGAAAATGCCTGGTAAACTTAGTTCTGCGGCTGCCGCCAGTCGATTGGATATTCGAGATTTTAGATTGACTCCACAGATAAATCTGGCTGGTTTGAACTTTTGTCTAAAATTTTTTGGTCTCCACGACTGCTATCGGGGGCTTGTATCCCTATTTGGGTGGGGTGAGGTATTCCGAAAAAAGCTTTCCTAGAAACAACCTTTGGATTTTACCCAAAAAACTCATATTTAGCCTCAATCTAAAATCTAAAATCTAAAATCTAAAATTGATGGACTGAGGCACTTAATTCGGTAAAATTAACTATGTATCTTTAGACCTCAGCTTCCGTGCAAGAGCTACCGACATCTGTGCCCCCGCATTTTCACCGATTGCCGAACCAACGGTGGCAAATTTATTCGCCTCAAACACAGCAAGCCGAACAGTTCGCCGCCGAAATCGGTTTGTCGCCCTTGCTGGCACAGGTGCTGATTAACCGGGGCATCGATTCTGTTAAAGAAGTGCAAGGGTTTATCGAACCGGAATCTCTGGTTTTGCCCGCGCCAATGGATGAGTTTCCCGATTTGGCTGCTAGTGTCAAACTGTTGCGGGAAGCGATTTCGGGAGGGCAAAAAATTGCGATTTGCGGCGATTACGATGCTGACGGGATGACGAGCACGGCTTTGTTGCTGCGAGCTCTCAGGGCTCTGGGCGCGAATGTGGATTATGCTATTCCCAGCCGGATGCGGGAAGGTTACGGGATTAACGATCGCATTGTAGAAGAATTTCACTCCGAAGGTGTCGCTCTCATTCTCACGGTTGACAACGGAATTGCAGCTTACGGCCCGGTTGCCAGAGCGCGAGAACTCGGTGTCAAAGTTATTATTACAGACCACCACGATTTGCCGCCAAAACTGCCGCCTGCCGATGCTATTCTCAACCCGAAATTAATTGCAGAATCTTCACCTTATCGCGGTTTGGCTGGCGTAGGCGTTGCTTATGTTTTGGCGATTACTTTGGCCCAGGATATGCAGAAAGTTGGGGGGTTGGTGAATCCGCTGCTGGAGTTATTTACGCTGGGAACTATTGCGGATTTAGCGCCTTTGACAGGAGTTAATCGGCGCTGGGTGAAGCGGGGTTTGCGGCTGTTGCCTCACTCGCAATTGGCGGGTATTCAGGCTTTGATTCAGGTGGCGGGAGTGCAGCCGGGAAGTGGGGAAAGTTCCTCAATTCTCAACTTGCAAAATAAAACTAAGAATTCCTTAAAGCCTGAAGATATTGGTTTTAGGCTCGGGCCCCGGATTAATGCTGTGGGGCGGCTGGCTGACCCTCAAATTGTGATAGAGTTGCTGACGACGGACGATCGCGAATTGGCTCTCAAAAACGCGATGCAGTGCGAACAAATCAATCAGCGCAGGCAGGAATTGTGCCAAGAAATTGAGCAGGAAGCCATTGCTTGGTGTGAGAAAAGTGCGATCGACTTGCAGCAGGAACGGGTTTTAGTTGTCGTGCAGCCCGGTTGGCACCACGGGGTGATCGGGATTGTAGCTTCTCGGTTGGTGGAACGCTACGGCGTACCGGTTTTTATCGGTACTTTTGAGGATGAGGCTGGCGAGAACGATGCTGTAGGGGCGGTTTCGCATAAAATCATCCGGGGTTCGGCGAGGGGAATTCCTGAGTTTAATGTATTTGACGGGCTGAATTTTTGCGCGGATTTATTAACTAAATTTGGCGGACACAAAGCGGCTGGCGGTTTTTCGATGCCGGCGGATAATCTCGAACAATTCCGCAATCAACTGTCAATTTTTGCTAATCAATGTTTGCAGCCGGAACATCTCAAGCCGCTGGTTTCAGTTGACGTGCGGGCAGATTTGGCTGAGATTAATCTCGACCTTTACCGACAAATTGATGCTCTAGAACCTTGCGGGATTGAAAATAAGGCTCCTGTATTTTGGACGCCTAATGTTTGCATAACTGAACAGAAAATTGTCGGTAAAGGAGGTCACGTTAAACTAACTGCAACTCAAGATGGAAAAGTATCGGCTAGTGTGAAGGCGATTGCTTGGCGTTGGGGCGAATATTTTCCTTTGCCTCGGCGGGTTGATATTGCTTACCGATTGCGGGAAAATAGTTTTAATGGCAAGACATCGGTTGAGTTAGAATTGTTGGGTGTCCGGCTGCCCGCAAGTGCTGCTAGTTCCAGGCCGCCGATGTTCGGAAAAGTGGAGTTTGATTATTGCGATCGCACTTATTCTTGCAGTCTGTCTCCCGCCGGATCGATCGAGGAATTGAGAATTCGCAACTCTCAAGGGCAAGTTTTGGCTGTTGCACCCGGACAAAACATCGGTTTGTTAGGCAACTCCCGTAAAGATGCTAGAGAAGTTGATGTATCTCTACCTTTTTTTGAGAATTTGATTCAAACTGCTAAACACGCCCTCGGTATTTGATAAGAAAGCTCGTGCAGCAGGGAAAATTGGCGATCGAGCGTTTTGAATTTTGAATAATTTAAAACTCTAAACTCTCAACTCTCGATCGCCCCGGAGCGTGCTAAAATTACAAGTCGCCGCCTTTAGCTGCCAGCAGAAAAATCACGATCGGGCCCGAAAGCACGACGGCTGCTAGTAAAGCTACCTGAATAATGAGTTGGTAGTTTATACCGCCCAGGCCGCTGAAAAGATCGGTTATAAAGTCCATGTGTCCTCCTGACTGTAGTGAGTAAGTCTAGATTGTTGAATTAGAAAATCCGCTTCTGATTTTACCGGGCTATCGTCCCTATTTTTTAAGGAACTTTACAAAATTCAACAAAATGTAAACTACGATCGACCTCCCAGTCATTCGATTTTAGATTTGAGATTTGAGATTTTGGATTGACCCCAGGGATAAATTCGGGGGACGCAAGGATTTTCAATTTTCGATTTTGGATTGATTCCACGGATAAATCACGTGGCGGGTACCACATTTGAAAGTCTTGGTCACAGGGAACTGCGGACTTGATGCCCCTTCCCGGAAAGCGATCCGAATCTAAAATCTCAAATCTCAAATCGCACCGCCCCTTCGGAGATCCGCCTCCGGCGCTGGCAATTGATATACTTAAAGAGCCTTAATCTCCTAAAGTTTGGCATTTTCCACATAATCCTCCGAATCTAAAATCTAAAATCTAAAATCTAAAATCTAAAATAAAACTATGGCTACTTGGCGTTGCGTAAAGCAGTGCGGTGCTTGTTGTTACCTCGATCCAACAGAACGCCCTGACTTAGACGAGTATTTATCTGAAGACGAATTAGCGCTCTACTTGAGCTTAGTCGGAGATGACGGTTGGTGTATCAATTTTGACAAAGCGACCCGAGAATGCGGAATTTATGCCGATCGACCGCGCTTTTGTCGGGTAGACTCAGAGGTGTTTCACGATATGTACGGCGTTGAGCCGGCCCAATTGAACGATTTCGCGATCGACTGCTGCTTAGAGCACATTGAAGACCTTTATGGCGATCGATCTTTGGAGATGATCCGCTTCAACAAAGAAGTCGGAATTCTCACCTTACCTGACAACTAACAATCTCCCGGTTTCTCACCGGGAGAGTGTCAAAATAAACAAATCAAGGAAATATCACGCAGTTGAGTTGAGCCATGAGCAATCGAGAGGGTTTTACAGGGGGATTTATTGCGGGAGCCGCAGTTGGTGGCTTGGTGGGTGCAGTTTTGGGCGCGGTGCTGTCGCGGCGCGCTGCTGAAGCTTTGCTGAGTGAACCTTCAGACGCAAAAACTAGAAAACTCCGCCAGAGGAAAGCCAGCCAACTCGAAGCCGAAGGAATGGAAGTAGCAAGGCTGAGTTTAGAAGATAAAATTGCCCAGCTAAATCAGGCAATAGATGACGTGCGGCTGCAACTCGGCGACGTAAACGGCAACGCACAGGCCCACAACAGCGAGGGTTCGATCGCCCAAGACTCCTGAATCAATTTAAAATTTTAGATTAGTCGGGCAGATCGATGCGGGCTACTCACGCCCCGAGCACCATTCTCGCTTAACGGGCCTTTCTGGCCTGTGAAGCCAAGAGCGAGTTTTATTGTGACCGTTGCTCTTCTAGCGCGCCCGTAAACAGCCTCATGCTCCCCCTCTCCCCCACCTATGCTAAACTTAAACTTAAAGCGTCTGTAAACTTTACTCAAACTTCAACCAGAATATATGAGTTATTCCATAGGCCTTTTGGCAACCACGCTAGCGACATTTCTGCAAATCTATGTAGTCCTAATGATTTTTAGGGTGCTTTTAAGCTGGTTCCCTAACATTAATTGGTACGACCCCCCGTTTTCGATTTTGAGTCAGTTAACAGACCCTTACCTCAATCTATTCCGATCGATTATCCCCCCCCTAGGAGGGATTGACTTTTCGCCGCTGATTGCGTTTTTTGTACTTCAGTTCGGATCGGAATTCTTGATCGGTCTTTTGACCAGCTTGCAAACAGCATTGTAGTTGGAAAAGCTTAAGTTTTTAAGCCTCTAGCCTAAATTGTTGGGCAGACCTAGCTGCCGGCAACTAAATTTTAGATTTGAGATTTTGTCATGAACTCCCCGGTTGAAAAGCTGGGGAGTTACTCGTACATTACAGTTGATATCAATTCCGGTGGCATCGGAATTATATAGTGCGAGCGTCTCGCTCGCGGCATAGGTCGTTCGCTATGGACGACGTGAGCGCTCGTAAAAAACGCTTTTTACCAA
>NZ_JAUBRJ010000026.1:0-95703 GCF_036701805.1 Microcoleus sp. N3A4 | reverse complement strand
ATATTTGGTAGGTACTCAATAATCATTCTCCAATATACCAGGTTCTGCTAACATACAATTTAGATGCGTTCGCCCTGACGGATGGATTGAGCAACTGATGCACAAACCCCTCCTAATTTATGGGGATATGGGTAGCTTTAAAAGTTACTTTGCAGCTTTTTTAGCACTGTGCCGGCATTATTTATATGGTCACAAAATCATCTCGATCGCTGACCCTCACTTTCATCAAAACCATGATGAGTGCTGGAAAACTTTGGTAAAGTTGGGAGTTCCCGGCTATGGCGCAAATCAAAACTTTGAGGAAGTTGGTCAACAACTTAACGCCATGTACGATCGATTCAAAGTCCGAACTTTGAAGGATGATTGGCTAACCTCTATCTTTGATGAGATGACACAATATGGCTTTGAAGAAGGTACAGCGGAACCTGCTAGCAAACTAACTCGAAAAGTTGTTGGCGACCCTCGGAAAGCCAAAGAAGCGCCTGTGTTCATTGCTCACAATGATACTAATGCTGCTTTCGGCGGTGGTGAGGGTTTCAGTAAATCAGTTAATTCAGGAGTAATTAAACTTCAGTTACGATCGAATAGCAAATTACAACCATTGTTTAAAGGAACCATTTCTGGTATCAAAGATGAAGACGGAGAGTGCATCAAAGACTTGCCTATTTCTATTCTGCCGTACTGGATACGTCCTGAATGGGTTTATGAGTTATTTAATGGCTTTTCTCTAGAAAACAGTGAATCTCAGAGTCAAGTTATCGGCAGATCAGAAAGTGACAATAAATCTGATGACAAACTTAGTTTACAAGCCACAGAAACTGAAGTAGAATCAGAGGCAGAATCGGACGTTGATAAACTCAATCGGGCATTAAATCAAAAGGTATCATGGGATTATTGGTTAGCTGAATCCACACCCGAACAACTCGATCGACAAATAGAATTATATCGATCGCAAACCAATCCCAACTCGGATAATTTACCAGATAATTCGCCAGATAATTCAGTTGAAGAATTATCAACCTTTGATAACCCTATCAGAGACGAGATAACTCCTAAAGCCTTACACAGAGAGGATTATCCAGTTATCTGGGATGCCGAAGATTTCGCAAGATTACTCCCAAACGAGTCAGAAACAGCATTTTTTGAGCGCATTTTGGAATTATCCGATAAATATACAAGTGCCAGCAAACTCATACAAATCGGTTTGGGTTTCACCCAGGGGAGAAGGAAGCCTCGAAGTTATTCAGATGTAGGTAAAAAGTGTTTCTATTACATAGTAATGAAATATGGCACACCTTCACTGATAGCTAGATTCAAGGATTACTTGGAAAAGAGGTAATTCCAATCAATCGTTAATTCGATCGTTCATCCATTCAACAAAAAATAGGAGACAAAAAATGCGTAAACCAACACCCAGCGAATCTTTGTTTATTGCAGGAACGCTGACCACAGCCATACTAGCAACTGCTGAAATTGTCCCCGATGTAATGCAAGAGTTAAGAGAGGACGCGCATCAGGCAAGTCAAGAATTAAACAAAAACAATTCGGCCGATCCAAAAGATACTTTTACCGCTGGGGTAATTGTAGGATTGGCTGCGGGTTCAGCAGTAACATTGAAGGTTGTAGCGGAGAAAATCAATAATAATCCGTAATTTATAACCAAACAATAAATCTCATAGTAAAATCATTTAAGTTGTGATTTTACTATGAAACTTATGGATCAGTTAGCAATTTTATTTTTTTTACTAGGTATTTTGGTAGGAGTCTTAGTTATACTATTACTCTCTCAGTTTATCTAGTAATTCAGGATGTTCTGGTTGATGATATTGTCTGATTCTAGAAATGCGAGGTGGCTTATTACTAAAAAAGCCCCAAGCAATAATTGCTAAGCCAGCAATGAGTTGACCATCTTCATTGCTAATACGTTTGCAAGCAATAAGTAATTATGCTATCCCTGCGATCGCTCCCAAAGCAGTTGATAAAAAATCTAATTGGTTAACAGTTGGGTTTCGGAAATTTAGTGTCATGGTTTTCACCCATTTAAATTTATATCTTCATCATCAAATTGTTCTTCGATCGCTTGGATAATATTGCATGAATCCATCTCTAACTTTTTTTCAATTGCTTCGATTCGACACTCCAAAGTTAAAGAACGAAGTTTATTGGCATCTTGCCAGCGCCGTAATTTAAACGCAGTAGATATGGTATCGCTTTCGTGCTTTTTACTAAAATTGTGGCAAAACTTGTCGATTTTGTAGACTAAATCAACCTTAATTTGTCGAGATGCTAGCCAAAAAATGTAAGTTGAGATGGTTGCAATAATACCGATCGAGCTAGCAATATAATCAAGAGTTTCTTGCTTCATTTTCCCATAAATTAGAGTTTGTCACCTGGAATAATAGTTGTTGGAAATACAAAATTTGGGTCAGCAATATACCGTGGGTCAGATTTGACGCGATCCATAAAATCAAAGTGTTCGTCAGGATCACGACCTACAAAACATCCAGCTCCGGCGGTGTGAATGTCGTTCTTAGGGTGTCCCCAACCGTGGTGCTGATTTATGCCGAAGTAACCTTCATCGATCGCATCCCCTGTCCTCATCATGTCCCGGTTCCAATCCCGGTACACCTTGACAGGCGCAACCTGGATAAGAGCTTCATGCGGGTGAGAGTAACCATGAAGGCCGACTTGCCAAGCTCGATACTGCCCAAAGGCAATTCTAGCGGCACCGTTAGGGTTCATCGGATTGTCAGTGTAGTAGTAGCCCGGTTCGGTTGTTGCTTCCCAAGCACCTTCGATCTTGGGCAATCCATCATAAAAAACTAAAAGCAGTCGGGCATCATTGAAATGATTTGGAGTATCGGCATTGAGGGTTCCGTCCGGGTCCATCCCTTCCATATAAATTATGTTTTTTTCTCCCGCTCGTGTAGCCAATTGGTAATTTTTGGCTTTCATATACTTAACAATTTTTTCAGCTAATTTCATAGTTTTCAGGATAAACTTAATTTCTTGAATTCATTAGGAAGAATTAGGTCTGGTTCTGACCAAAGCCCTAATTTCTTACGATTAGCGCTGGCAGTTTCGGTAATAATTCCTCGGAGTATAGTCAGCTCGCGGGTATTGTAAGCAAAGCGATTAAAGGGAAGGAAACTTACTCCCATTCCGCTTTTGCATTGAAGGATTTGAATATTGGTGGCTGCTGATATTTTCTCAAGATAACAGTCACAAATCCAGCGATCGAATTGGTCTTTCTCGATCGGAATCGCAATGATTGCTCTTTCTTTCACCAAATTAATCAATGCAAGTTTTGCGTTTTGCGCCCATTCCCAGTGTTTCAGTATTCTTGGGTCTGTGCTATTTTGTCCAGGTTTTTGAGCTTCAGGAGTATCTATCCATCGCAGTCTTACTCTTAGTTCAGCACCTCTAAAATCTAGCGTTAAAGTATCACCATCAAATACAAACTTAGAAAAACAGTTATATGCAGTTACTGGAGTAATCATTAGTGCAGCCTCAAAAGTATTTTATTATTGTAATTTACTTTCGAGGCCCAACAACTGCTATTGTGATTTAGCCCAAACAGGTTGAATCCAAAGTCGCTTACTGTCTCTCCAGCGCTTACCTTCACCCGATTATAACACCCTCCAATGTCCTTGTCTCCAGTGACTACACGGAGAGTTATGAGTTCCTCTTTCTGCGGATAATACCGAGTTTTTTTGATAGTTTTTGCCTAACCATCGGGGATATCTTGCATTAGATGAATTCCGATCAATCGGCATAAATCCCTTGTTTTTAGTTTTGATTTCAGAGTCAGTTACAGTCGTCAATAATGACGGTAAAAATTCCAAAGTCAACAGTACATTGATTACCAAATTTCTGATCCGTTGAAGAAATACTTTATCTTCAGTTGAGATAATATGCCTGCCAACGTTTTCATTTTCATCGTAAATCAAAGTACCGTCAGCTTTGACCGCAGTTCCAGAAGTCCAAACAGTTTCTAGAGAATCTACAGTGCAAATCTGGAAATATCGATCGTGTTCTAGCGAAAATGGTTTAATTTGAATATTTTTCCAACTACCGGAATTCCACTCGGGATGTTCACGATCGACACAATAAACTGTGAGATAATCGACTTCACCGCCGTCCGGTGTGTAGATAAATCCTTTAGGAATTGCTAAAACAAAAGTAGGTAATGATGGTTGCCAAGCTCTAAGGATGCCAGGTTTATAAAGAGAATCGGTTTGATCGAATGCTTCTATCAATTGCTCAGTCAAGCAATAAAGAGGACTATCTTTGATAAACCAAAGAGCTGTTCGGTAGCTATGAATAAATGCCGAAATGTCAACTTTCGCATATTCGGAACCGCAACTTGACAAAGCTACCAAAATAATTCCGCTCAAAGTATGCCAATTGATGTAGTTTGGGGGCATTTTGTAAGTACGATCGTCTCTGATTTTTTTGATTAAAGCTTTATCAACTGCCTCAATAATTTTCAGGCTGCGATCGCGATTAGGATTTTTTTCGTCAAAAATGATTGATTTTAGCTTCATGATTGATTTCAAATGTTAACGTAAATGATTCGAGTTTTGTTTGCTGGCATCCGTCTTAAGTTGGCTTTAACTCCATAACTTAGACCGTCGTGGACTGCCAACATATAATCTGCCGATTGACTCATTTCAATATCTTGACGTGGATATCGACCTACATTAATGATTGGATAGCCAAAACTCAGACCGCTTCCAGTTTCATAAACTTTAACGTTGGGATATTCCAGAATATTTAGAAATGCTAAAGCTAGTTGGTCAAAACCGGGATAGTTTCCAATTAAGATAGTAGCATTTAGCTTTGTGATATTGTGAATTCGCGTCCGCATTTCTTCGTTCAATTCCTTGAGTCTTTCGGTTCCAGTAAGAAATACTTGCATAAATTTAGGTACAATTAATTGAGTTGGTGTTTTGAGTCAATTGACTGTTACAAACGCGATGTAACAGTCAATTTTTCTAGCTTTTTAGATTCTTTTCAAAAGCATTCCGATTCGATCGTACCGATCGGAATGGCAACCGCTGTCAAAAATTCCAAACTGATAGTGAGAGTAGTTGATGCCAAATACCGAGATAACGCAGTAGTGGCTGTAATAAGGGAATAAGGTTGAGCCTAAAAATGGCTCAATATTGTCTCTCTCAAACAACATTTTCGCTGTCAGTTTTTCATACTGTTGCTGGCTGTTTTGTCCTAAAAGTTCTAAAGTCTGAGTTTGCATTGGTCAACGGTTAGCTAAAGACTACCGCTCTACAGCGAAGCTCCAGGACTGTAACAATTCAGTTGTTTGACTTCTGTAAGTTGATCGATCGACCACATCTCGGCTAACAATTGACCGATTTCAGCGTAAGTTTCGGGAGACTTAGCCGCTTCAAATCCCTGGGTTCGGTCTGCAAGAGAACAGGTGTTACGGTAATAGCGAAAAAGTCTTTGTAGTTCTGGTTCAATATTCAATCTATCCCAACGTAGTCGATTAGCTAATCTTACCGCTGGTCGATCGTAGAGAATCGCTGAAGGATGGATGAAAGAATCATTGGAATCGTCGATTTTTCTGAGATAGGGGAGTGACATATTAGTTATCGAAAAAGTCACTCCCATACAGCGAAGCATTACTTATTGGCTACCTAGCACCACGACTGTAGTGATTTACTTTTCTTTCTTCTGTTTCTTGGTCGATCGACCATAGCTTAGCCAAACGCCGACCAATCTCATCGTATTCTTCCATACGAGAGTGGTAAAAGCCATAACCTTCTCCTACATATTCTTCATCACAGTGAGGTGTTAGAAAGATATAACATTTGTCGTCATAGGAAGGGAACAATTTACCTAATTCAGGCTCAATATGTTCTTTTTCCCAGCGAAGTTTAGCTGTTAACCTTTTAAACATTGATTCTGCATTAAAGCCAGAATCAGAAGTAGAAGCAGACTCAGGCTCAGGCTCAGGAAACTTTTCATTTTTCTTGGGAATGCGAATCGGCATTTTAACTCTCCAAAACTTACAACTTTACAAGGAGCGAACTCGCGCTCAATCCCTTATGGCGAAGCCCCTACGAAAAATATTGAGGAAATTCCCTCACTTGCAAATCTTCAGGAAACTCGTTGATATCTCCACCTTTGCGATCGGCAAGTTTAAGTTTTTGATGTGTTGCTGCTACACCGTCGATATAGCAAGCAGTCATTATTGGATTGGAGCCAAGCTGCTTCACAAATACAGCAGTTTCGGATTGTTGGCATTGTTGGACTAGAGAACGAATCGAATCAATGTTACAGGGACGAGCACCAGTACCAGACTCTCCGCCGACAATTACCAAATTCAGCCTCGACAAACCAATCCGATGCCCGCCTTGAAACTCGCAACTCTGACAGCCAGAGCAAATCCCAAGGTACTTCCGCAAGTCGATCGACTCTAACAGCGGTTCACAGCTCAGAAACCGAACGGATGCCGGGATCTGCAAAAGTGATGGGATTCGATCGTCCGCAGCTTTCTGATTCTCGGTTGAAGTTCCCAGCCAAATATTAGACAGTGGCCAATCAAACTCACAGGTTTCGTAAGGCTCGTAACGTTCCGGTGTTAAATTTAGCGATCGCCCCAAGTCAACAGCACCGCGCCTGATGCGTTGCTTAGCACCCTGTTGTAAGTAAGGTCTCAATCGTTCTGGGCGCTTGGTCAGGATTTGAAAAGTATGTTGTGATGCGAGTGCCATTACTGCAAAAATTCTGTCCAACCATTCATCTTTGACATTTGCGTGAAAGATGTCAGACATTGAACAAACAAACACTTTTTTGGGTGAATTCCACGACAGCGGTTTTAGTAATTGGTTTTCGACAAATTCGATTGTACCGTCCCAATCTTTAACTTTTTGGTACTGAGAGAATTGTTGTAATCGTGCAGACTTCGCAGCTTCAGCAGCATAACATCGACTGCATCCAGCACTTATTTTTGAGCATCCCACTAAGGGATTCCAGCTATAGTCGCTCCATTCTATTTTAGTTTTGCTCATTATTTTTGTCCATTTTATGTTTTGTGAAAGTGAATAACCAAGCAGATATAGATTCTGCTTAGTTATCCCCTGTATGTGAAAAGTTTACTCTGTAGCTTGTTGAGAATCATGCCGTTGTTTTTCTCGTTTTCCATGACAAGAAGTACAAACGCATTCAACTTCTAAATGATGAATTCCAGCATAACCTTTATAATGGTCATACTCATGTCGTTTGTCAGAACCGAAATGATTGCAATCAACACAAGCTAAACTATTTGGATGTGGTAACTTTCCGGCTTTTATGCGGTGATTAACTCTTGCCCTAGCTTGGCGTTTATCACCATCCCTACAAGGACTGGGTGGAGGACCTAGTGGTTTTCGTAATTCTTTGGGAATGCTTTTATGCCTTGAACGACAGTAAGCGTTTCTGCATTTAGTACAGCTAGGATTTTTCTCATCGTACCGACTTTTATCACTACGAAACAAGTCTAAGCTTAGCCATTGTTTACAGCGGAAACAGTTCTTTAGACCTGATTCAACTTTTTGATTATATTCTTCTACAGAAATTCCCAATTTATTCGCATTAACTTTGATTGCACCAGCTTTTGTTTGACCCATAATTGCTCATGTGTTTTTCTCAGTGTGTGTGTATGAGAAGCGCGAAATTAAGTGACTATGGTAATTTCCACGTTGTAGACGGCATTACCTTCAAGGAATGTTTCTGTGGTGTGGCTTCGGATGGCTTGGTCAGACTTAAGATAGATAGTGCAATCTCCATCGGCTCCATCCCCGTTCGCTCGACTGTGCCACGCCCAAGATACTGTTTCGACTAATTCAGCGGGAGAGGAATTTGTTATCCATTCCCAGTCAGATTTTTGAAACTGACGTAAAAGTTGTTGACCGTTTTCTTCGGCAACAGTTTTTTTGAGAAAATCTATTACATATTCCTTGAACAACTTAATAATGTGCTGTTCATTACCTGTGGCGCTAGTTACTTTGATTGTTTTCAGCATCAGATTACCTTTCTTTGATAGAGATCGAGTTGATAGAGTTTGAGTGAAAATCGAGTAGGTCGGGTCAGTTCGTAACACGGGCGAGGCGCGATCGTAAGCAAATATTTTAAAATTGGGAAGGGCAACACTTCAGAAAAAGCGTGTCCTCCCCAATTTTAAGAATTATTTACCTTTGAGCTGCTTAGTTTCTGCTACTGGAACAGCAAGATTTGCAACTGGAGCTGTTGCACCTCCCAAACACATCTGCTGATTTTCAACTAAGCGAGGGTCGCTACAGTAATCAATCCCGGATTGTTTCATCTCATGAATCTGACGGACAACTTTCATAGCTGCTTCTTCAAGAGGACTGGAAGGAGGACGAATAGTAGTTGCAACATAGTGGAATGGCCCATGTTTACCCTCTGTCAGCGTCAGTTGAAAGCGGAAAATATTAGTAAACAGAGCTTCAGATCCTTTGTTGGTCAAATACTCATTGTGGTCGCCCTGCATACCTTCTTCAACCCAAGAATTGAAAGCTTGGCGACTAAATACCTCAATCAGTCCTTTCATCCTGTCCTGAGATTGGCGATGAATCAAGAAAGTTGAGAGTTCAGAGCACTTTTCGTGAAATTGAATTTTCATTTCACCACCGACTGGGATGCCCCAGACTTCGGTAAATTGCTCATTGATGTAATGAGGTTCAAATGTCAGCGTTTTGTTATCGATCGCACAAATTGCCATTTCTACAAAGTCACCACGGGTCAAGCCCGCTTTTTCAGCTTTACTGACATTCATACCTTTGGTATCGCCTGTTACGAAGCAACCGAAATCTTTACCGCAAGATGCGCGATATCGGCTAGGGATACCAGGAATTCTGAATGCAAATCCGTCCATCATTATTACGTTCATGGTTTTAATTCTGAGTAAGTGTTTGAGATGAGTTTCTGTTTTTGTTTTTGTTTCTGTTTCTGTTTCTACCAATGGTAAAAAAAGGATCAAAACCTTAAAGCGAAGCACTACGATTGCTTTGGATCTATCTATTAACTTTACCGCAGCTTGCGATTGCCTTGCTATTGCTTTCAACACTGGCAAAGCAATGACAAACTGCCAAGTTAAATGACTACTTGGTTCAATCTTTCATCATGACAAAAATCTATTTCAGAGTTGAGGATATCGTCAGCAACTTCTAAAGCATACTTTTCGGCATCAGTCATTGGATTCCGAGAAAAAGCGTTTAGCATGAAGCCTTTCCCTATGTCACTCTTAAACGGCAGAAAATCTAATTCATAGATTTTCCCAGGTTCGATCGGTGGTAAATCATGCTTTAACGTGAGCAAAGTTGAAAGCGTCCCGCCAGAGTCGTTGAGGACAAATCCCCAGATTTCTTTTATTGGTAAGCGGGCAAGTACCGAATCGAGCGTCAAGGTTAGGCTATTTATCTTTACGATCGCCATATTCAGGGAAGGAAATTTTTGACCTTCTACTAAGCTGAAGTGTCCTTTGACTCGATTTTCTTTGTATCGGACAAAGGGCTGTACCTGAAAACTAGATTCATTGATTGTGATTATTGTCATTGTAGAAATACTTGAAAAGAAATCAACATCCTAAAGCGAAGCACTTTTCAAAGTATCGCTTTAGGATTATTTTAGCGCTTTAAGTAGTGAACATAAACCGCTAATCCTGGCACTTTATGCTCAGTTTTATTGATTGCGATCGCCCGCTGTTTTCGTAACGTTTCCAAGTACGGAGAAGTGAGAAGCGCTTCATGTTTTGTTTCTGCTTCTGCAAGCATTTCTTTGATATCGTTGATGTAAGATTCGCTGTTTTCGATGGCAGTTGCGTTCGATCGACACAGTTTATCGTATTCGCGATTAATGTCTTCGTCCAATCGGGTAACGGTAAGGTTTTTGTCATCGTAGCGAGTGCGGAGTTGGATAACGATTTTGGCATTGTCGTCGTTATAGACAACGTTTTTGCGAGACTTTTCAGATTCCATTATCTCGAAACCTTCGAGAATAGCATCTGGTTCGATCGCATCAGCTTCAACTTTTAATCTTTCAATTTTATTGCGAATTTCAGCAAGTCTTTTGAGGTGTTTCATGTTATGATTGTTGGGTGGAAATACCTAAACTGAATCTAAAAGCGGTTAGTCCTACGCTAACCGCTTTTTCTGTGTTGATTTGCTACCAACTAAGAGCGTTTATGGCAGCTTGTTGTGGAGTGCCAGTAAACTCATCTTCAAGGCTAGAATTATCAAACAATCCAGCTTCGTGAGCATTGCCGATTTCTTCATAAACAGCTTCAACGTCGTACTCTCGTAACTCTATTGCTTCTTGCAGATCGTCAAACGGCAGATGTCGATCGAAATGCTTGAAATCTTGGTTGATGAACCATTCAGGCTGCATTTCGATCGACTCAACATGATTTTCAATCCATTTGAGGAAAGCAAACTTAACTTGGTCAGGCGTAAATAAACTGCACTGCTGACAATCCAACGCCTGAAGCCGATCGACGATTTCATCCAGATTGATAAGTTTGCCGATCGCTTCAAACAGCATCCGGTATGCTGCTTTCTCAGGAATTAAAGTTTCAACTGTTTCACAATCAAGATTAGAATGGATTGCTAATTTTTGAACAGTTTGTGCTAGAGTAGTAAAAGATTGGATGGACATATTTGTTACCTTTGACAGAGTAATAGAGTAGGAATCAGTACCCCTCGGCGAAGCCGTAACGAGGGGTACTTTTGTTTGGATTTCTTTTGGGCTTAGAGGGAAGGCAAATTAATTCGGAAAACCTTAGCTTCACCTTCAACGACGCTGTAAATATCGTTGCTCATGTGTTCGACTTTGGCTTTAAACCAGCGCACAAACGCTAATTTGACATCAGAATCGTCGTGCATCTGACAGTCGCAGATGCAGCGCAATTTAAGTGTTTGTACGATCGCTTCAACATCTAGTATTTTTTCAATTTTTGAAAGATAATAGATATCCTCTTCTAACCAAGTTTGTTGCTTCTCGTATCGATCGGTAAATTCTTTCATTGAGAAACAGAAACGGAACATCACTCCCTCGCAGCGAAGCATTATTTTGTTTCTGTTTCTCAATGATTTCTAAACTGTTTCTGTTTTTGCTACTGTTTCTGTTTCTGATGTGGGATTGGCTAAAGCATAGGAATTCAGAAGATGAAGGAGACTCGCAGCAGCGACAGTAGTGTATTTGGTAGTCTGTGGTCGGTCAGTCTGGTCAATTCGCTTGATCAAATAAGAGCCATCGGAGATGCGATCGCAACTGGTAATGTCTCCACGTTTGATCGCACTCTTGGCAAGTTTGGCGATACGACTGTGAATATGAGCAATAACTACTTTTTTCTTCATTTTGAGTTTGTGGTTAAATTTGTGGTTGGTAAGATGTCCCCCTTGATAAGGGGGAGATGCGCGATGAAAAACAACTAGAACAGGCTTAACTGTTGATGAGTAGGTTCAATGATGTGATACTCACCAGAGGGAACGTACTGATAAATGAGCAAATTCTTCTCTTTAGCCAGGTTGAAAGTAGTAGCAGTTCCGCCCCCGATACCATGAGGATCGCCGTTGAAGACAGCTAAGCAGATATCCGATCGCCTGACCATCCAAGCATTCCGAGCCTGCATGACACCTGGACTGTAATTCTTGTAAAGGCAGACTTGCTCGGTTGCTTGTGCCAGCAACTTTTTGTAATGAGTTTGCTGACGAGGTTTCCACAAAAGATGTTGGTCAGCGCAGGGCAGTACCGCTGTCCATTTCAATTTATGGTAAATGAAAATTTCAGCAGCTACTTGATCTACACCAAGTGCCATGCCAGTAAAAAACTTTTTGACACCTTGGTTAACTGCCATCATGATAAGTTTGTCGATTTGTATCCTGTAACTTAGACCAATAGAGCGATGCCCGGTAATCATCGCTGTGTTGTATTCTTTTGGCTCAAAAGGTTCAGAAAAATTGTACTGAGTTTCGCGATTGAGAGTCCGATTGATTCGTTGTGCTAAAGCAGGAATATTGCTTGCTGCCATGAGTCGTTTACCTGAAAAAGAATCAACAACTCATGGCGAAGCATTACTTATTTTTTTGGCTAATAAACTTGTCGAATTGTCAAGTTTAATCTTCCGTTATTCTTGAGTAAATTGGAAGTTTTGGGTAGGATTCTTTGGACTCCGTGATAGGCTAAACGGCTGTCACCGTGGAGAATAACAACATCGCCCGATCGTAAGAGGATGCCGTCTAGTGGGTCTTTGCGACTGCGGTTGCTGCCGATGACAAAACTGCAATCGTCGCCTAGAGATATTGAAATGATGCAGGGTTTGAGGTTGGGTTCGGTGTTATCTTGATGCAAACCTAATTTACTTTTGTCGGTGGCTGGATAAAAGTTGATTAAGCAGGTTTCGGGTTCGTAATCCAACTCACCAACTAATTTGGCTAAACTTTGAGCAATTTCTATCAACTCTGTCGGCATTGCGGAGAATGGCTGATTATTTACTGGATTGATGGCTGAGTAACGATAGCCTTTTCGATCGGATAGCCAGCCAACTATTCCGCAACTGGTTTGGCTACAGTGGAATTTCAGACCAGACGGCATCACGGGAATTATCATCCCGCCGTTGGTTCTGGCTATATTTCGAGTAATTTCAACGAGATTTTGTTGTTCAGAAACAGAGAAATAGTTTTTGAGGTGCAGCATAATTTTTGCTTAGAGTCCGCCTGTGCGGACTTGGTATGTTGGTACAAGAATCAACTCATTAACGCAAAGCGCTAAATAGAAAAATCTCCAGCACGGGCTGGAGACTTGTCTACTTGCATTCAGATTTACGGGAATCCATCTTCTGCTTGATGCGCTGGGGCAGACCGAGGATTGCGCCTTGATAGAGCCGATCGAATTCTTGCTCGAAGTGAGCGCCGACCGTGGCACTTTCCATAACCAACAGCGTTTCATCATTTGCCCGGTTGGCGGCTTCACTCCAATTGTGAGAACCGGTGATGACTGTCGCTCCATCAACAACACCGAACTTGTGATGCAGTCGATCGCCCTGCGGAAGTTTTGGCATCCCGACCGTCGCCAGTGGCTGACTCCAGGGTCGATTTTCGACTTCGAGCTGACAGCCTTCAAGCAAGCTAACTCCCATCATGTCCATCGCTTCGCTGTACGGTCGATAAACAAAACTGGAATCAACCAAAGCTCTGATACCGACTCCGGTTCGAGATTTTGTTTCCAGTGTGTCTGCCAACTGCTGGGCAGAAAAGACAAACAGCGCCAGATTAACGGACTTGGATGCGTTTGCTAAAGTCCGATCGATTAATCCGTTCGGTGTCTGCTGCCAGGGAGTTTTCGCGGTCGCCGGCGAGAACTGAACCGCGACGATCGCGCCGCCAACTCGAACTCTGGCGATCGGGCGAATCGGTTTCTTCACGCCAAACTTGCTGTCTGGCTTTCCACCGGGCCCGTCGCCCCACATGATGCTGAACTCTTCATTAAACACTTTTGCCAATTCAGGGCTCTGGAGTTTCAGCAGATTGTTGGGATTTCCCCGACTTTCGGCGCTCTTAAAATCACCGTGAATATCGCTGGTCGTGAAGTTCGCTGAAGTGACGATGAGAGTTTTCCCATCAATGATAATGAACTTGTGGTGCATCAATCCACTGCCTTTACTGCCATCCGCCGTATCGTCAATTATCGGGATTCCTGCTTCACGGACGATCGCCAGAGCATCACCGGTGGAGATTTCCGCATCTGACAGCGAACCATCTTTATTGGTATCGGCAAGGTTAACCAGTTCGGCATAGCGATCGCGTTCTCTTTTGGGCAATGCTGTCATCTGTGAGGCAGAAAGAGCAATGGGACGATTGTAGAGATTTTCGATAATGACTCGAACTTTGATGCCTGACCGATGACGATGCGCTAGAGCTTGCGCTATCCGAGGCAAACGTAACTCTTGAACTGCGACATCGATACTTTCACGAGCGCTGTTGATGGAATAGACCATGAGCTGTTCTAAGTCATGTCCCGATCGAGTGACCTGACGATAAGGGTCGGTATAGCTAGAAGTCTGAGATTGATTGAAATAAACCTGAAGTGATGGATCTTGAGGCAATGCTTTGATGACTGGAGCTGCGGGAATTTCTTCGGTTGATTTTGGTTTGACGAAGTGACAGGAAGCAAAACCAGCGAGAATTAAAACTGCTAAACCGACAATTTTCTTGTTCATGATTTTTTGGTTGATGAGTAATATTTGTGTGGGTCTAAAAAAAAATCTCTAGCGGGTGCTAGAGATTTTCTTCTGCTTTGGCTTTGCTATTTACAATCCTTATCTTGCTTGATTACAACTTCGCCCAGATTGCCATGAGCTCCGCCTCTAACTAAACAAAATTTCTTTCTTGTCCAGGGGTGGCTAAACACAATCGTTCCATGCTGGCCATAACTGCCACCGATTCCGCTGTTGGTTTCACTACTCCAACTAATCAAGGTTGCTACATTGCTGCCTGCTTTGCCTGCAACTTTCGCATCAATACCTCTAAAAGTAGATTTGATATCTACACCGCTAGGTAATGGAATTTTAGTTCCACAAACTCCGCTCAAACACTCTGCGATTGCTGGCTTATCACCTGTATAGATGGCTACACTTCTAACTTCGCCATAATTTACGATTGCGTCATATCTACTTTGTTTCGCTGTTTGAACTAACTGAACATGAGCTGCTGTAACTTTTGCATAACCTATCAATGCTGTTCCACCCAACATTGCTACTGCTGCTAATTCACCAGCAATTACGATCGATACCAAAGATTCAACTAAATTAGCCATGAGAAATACCTGAATAACGACAGTGAGCTGTATTTACAGCTCACTCTCTTATCGCGAAGCGCCCTCACCAACAAACTTCAATTGCTTCTTTTCTTAATTATTCAAAAAGCCCCAGCATCCATTACAGACACTGAGGCTTTTCTAGATTTAAGTTCGATCGCTTCGATTTAATCGCAAGCTACGAAACTAAAATTCGTCATTTCTATTGGCATATTCTTTCTTGTTTGCATAATATTCAGCACGAATTTGCAACAATTCTTCAGTTGAATATCCAAACTGTTTGACGAATTCCAGGATTTCTGGCAGTTTCATTGAATGGATTTTGTACTCTAGCCATTCAACTTTGAAAAGCTCGTACAAATCTAAGCCTTTGAGATCCGTATCATTCTCAGACTTGAATTGTCCCCAAGCCATGATCCGAATAGCATCCCGCAAGTTAGCAGCTTCTTTCTCGGATTTGGTCAAGATTGTAATAGCCATAATAAGCCTCTAGGTAAAGTACACAAACGAAATTTCTAAATCAATCCCTTATGGCGAAGCCCTACAAAACGGTTAACTTTGCGGTTGCTTCTTTCTTTAACAAATTAGGAAATAAGAGTTAAATACTTTAGATTACTCTAAAATATTTAACTCTTATTTTACCATTCGATCGGCTCTATCATTTGCGATCGATAACCTTTGGTTTGGTTCAATTGCCACAACACTAAACTAAATCTTTCCTCACTCATGATGCGAGGGACAGAATGCAGTTGCTTACAATTAAACTTCACAATTTCACCGTCATCTAACACACAGGTTTTGCCATCAACGACAAATTCTGCAATGCCAATATTTAGGGAAACTGCGATCGGTTGTGCATAGCCATGATCGCGATGATCGGCAATCAATCCACAACTACCACCTCTTTCCTTGCCATGATAAGTCAACAAACCTATATCACAGCCTGGATAAAGCCTCTGGCAAAGTTGATACAACCTTTCGTCATAAAACCCAAGGCTGACTTGTCCGTTCCCAAGATGGACTTTATTAAATAACCAAAGTTCTAACCTTTTATTGGTCAAACTACTGTGACTATATTCCATTTCTGCAACTAAACCTCTCAAATACTCTTTAAATTCAGAGAGATTGGGGATAACTTTCTTCATCTTTTCCATGATACTAGGCTCCTAACTACAATATTTACTCAATTCTTTATCGCGAAGCGACCCAACGAAAAAACTTCTGTAGGTTCTTCTCTTTAGATTGATGGATAGATGATGGATAGATGATGGAAAGTACAAACTCTCCACCATCTATATGAGCTAATTCAGGCTAGAAAGCATCGGTAGCATCGTACTCTTCTTGCTGAGAGTAAGTATTGTCATTGACATTACCATTGCCATTACTATTGCCATTTGATGTTCTGTTGGATTTCCCAGCAGCAGCCGTAGTTTTATTGGCATAGTATTTCGATCGAATGCCCAACAATTCTGCTTCGGAAAACTCTAGACTTTTAGCAAAAGCGAGAAGTTCTTCGTAAGTTTTGTCATGAATGTCTTCAACTTTCCACTCTGCATCGAATATCGCATAACCGCCATATTCAAGATTCTTGAGTTCTTCTTTGTTAGTAGCTTTGTACTCTTCCCATGCAAGAATACGAAGTGCATCAATTAACAAACTACGCTTTTTAGCAGTCTTGGACATAAAAGTAATAGCCATGATGAAATTCCTTTGATAATGGATTGTGGAAAAGATAGAAAATCTACCTCAACTCTCTATCGCGAAGCGCCCTCACCGATATTTTTCTGGGAAAGTTTCCTATTAAATTGAATTTGGCAGAACTAGAACGCGATCGTAATTGAGGCAAAAGAAAATCCCGAAAAGCTCCGGGATAAACTTTACCAAGTAGCAGATTCAAAGTTATCTGCATATCCAGTTTGAATGTTACCGTCTTCGTCTTCCCACATGAACTCAAAAACCATATAAGGTCCTGAAGACAGCTTCATTTCTTCTATCCTGCTGTAATTGTCTCCGTAAGTAGTAGTGTAAAAACCTTGAAACTCCAATCTGTCACCGTTGCGACAGAGAGGGATTTCACAAGAGAAATAGGTATCACCTTCACCATCATTATGTACCCAAACTCCTTCTTCAAAACGACAATAACGACCTACTCGATAGTTAATTCCAAACTCTCTGTAAGACGCACGGCTAGGATTAGAAACTGCTATTTTCTTTTTCATTTCAATTACGGGTAAATTTACTCGCACTCTCACCGCGAAGCGCTCTAAGTTGCTAAGACTTTCCGTACTCGAATTTAAACTTGCCGACAAACTATCGATCGGCAAGTTTAAAACTTAGAAAAATAACCCTTAATTGTGCAGTTTCGGTACTATGCAATAAACGTGAACTAATCCTTACTCAGAAAGATTTCTGGCGGATAAGGTTGTGCAATCGAGTAATAACATTCTCTGATCGTCAACAGTTGTTCGACTGAGAAACCTCTTTCTGTTGCTAATTGAGTAAGTTGACTCAAATCCATCGATCGAATCTTACTCTGTCTCCAGCGACTGTAGAATCTGGTGTAACGCTGGTTTAAATCTTCACGAATCTGAGGATTTGTCTCAAACACCTCCCATGCGAACACACGGAACGCATCACGTAGGCGTAGGGTTTTCTGTTCAGTTTGTGTATCTAGTTGCATCATGTTTCTGTTCTCCTGTTACTTGCGCGGGAAAATATCTTCTAAAAGCTGAATGAGACTTTCTTTGTTATCGATCGCCACCCTGAGTGCGTAAGGAAATAGCGAATCGTATTCTGTTTCAAACTGGACTTTGCCACTAAGACTAGACGACGGAAATGCTACCTGAAGAAAACTGAGTCGAGGAGTTAGCACCAGTTGATATCTTTTATCGCCTTTGTTCTTGTAAGCAACGTATTGCTGTTTATTGAAAGGCAGTAACTTGGTATTCTTTCCTATCCAATACTCTGCCATACAAAACAAACTCGTTCCACCTTCAATGCTTTTAATTTGGGTAGAAATTAATTGGGGTACACCGTCAACAACTTCAAATCGTTGAACCACATCGTAAACTATTTTGTCAGTCATTTGAATTATGTGTGAATTGGATAGTGTAAGTTTCTCCTCACTATTGAAGAGAAACTTACATTTAGTTAGCTACTTTTTCTTGCAACGAATTACTTCAGCAACAAACTCAGGAGTTAACCCGCGTACCTTGATTTCAAATGGGAAATCTTTAATCCGCTTGGCTTTTCTGGGTTCAGCTTCTGTCTTGAGTGTGTAGCCGCCAACTGTAGCTACCAAGTTTAGATATGTAGTAGCCTCAGTTTTCGATCGAATCCCTATGTACGTGATGAAAGATTCAAATCCTGAAGCAGCATCCGGCATTTCTTGCCAATTGATTTGATTATTAATTGTGCCGACAATCGTGATTCGATCGCTCAATCTTACTACAACGTAACTACCGTGCGGTGATGTTTCCACTACTTCACCTTCAACACCTGCAAAATTGACTGTTTCCATGACCAAGATTCCTTACTAAGTAAATAACTCAACACTTCAAAGCGAAGCAAAACATTAACAAACCTTGGAAACAGTTTCTTAATTTTGTTTCTGTGATTGTTTCTGTGATTGTTTCTAGGATTGTTTCTAGGATTGTTAATGTTTTTGTAGCTAAGCAGGATGAGGAAAATGCTGTAGAGTTTGGAGAAGATACTCAGGTTGTAGTCCGATCGCTCTCACCTGATAGGGATAGCCACAGACAAGTTTGGCAAAAGAGACATCCTCATCGGGAGTTCCGCCAGCTTTGGTGATTGTGTCTTTAATAAGTTCAGCTTCGTCGTAGGTGTGCACTCCCACATATAGGACAAACCGCTCTGATAGAAAACCTGCGAGATTGTCCGTTGTTTCATCCCAAGTAAATCGGCTTGTGTAAATGCCCTTGACAGCGATCCGATCGGATAATCGGAAAATAAAACAGCCGTGGTGCGGAGACAACGCCAACACCTCAGCTTGAATTCCACCGAAATTAATTCTTTCCATTTCAGTAATCTTGTTATTTCAGCATCACTTTACAGCGAAGCATAGACCTCTTCTCTTTCTACTGAAGTGACAGGCACAGGAGATGGAACAAACGACTTGAAACGAGCTTGATGTTGAATCCTGTGCTGATTACCTATCGATCGGAAAACCTCTTTGATATACTTGAGGCGAAGATGCTGAAGATTTAATGGACCTTGCGAATACTGTTGCCACACTCCTTGCTGTTGAAGGTGCAGACACAGATAGAAACCGTAATCTGGCAAAACTAATGCTGGACATTTGATGCCTGTGAGGTAAGGCTGAAATTCCTTAACTGGCTTACCTAACTTATGCTTGCTACCTTTATTAATCAGCCAGAAATCAGCTTCGGGGAAATTGTTTTTCACAATCCAGTAAAAGAGTGATAAGTTTTCCATTCGTTTTGGGAATAACATCAAATCCCCAAAACGAAGTATTTTCATTTCTCTTTCTTGAATTTAACTCACCTACATAGCCTGTACCTGTATCTGTGCATAACGCGCACATGACTGTTACATGACCGTTACATGAGCATTGGGAAACAGAAACCTTTGGCTATGCGGTTCCTGTTTCAGAGCTAGAAGTTACCATAAAATACTAATAAAATCACGGCTGTCGATTTCCCAGGACAGAAGTTTTTCTTCAGTTCCTTGTTCAGTTTCGACAATATACTCAAAATATTGAGCAATTGTTGCTGAAGAAATGATCGACTTAACTCTGACTGTCCCGCAAACGGTGAAATAAGCAAAACCTACCTGGATGCGTAGCTTGCGGGCGCGATAGCGCATCGCCGTTGACACAAAGCGGGAGTTCGCAAGAAAAATAATATTCCTTCCTACCATCCACGCAAATATAGACACCGCCTCGCCAAACTAAATTTTGGCTAACTGGCAAATCAAATTCAGACCAGTGTGGGCGGGAAATTGGGGCGACTACCTTCTTTCCTGTTGGTGTAACTGTAACTAAAGTCATGTCAAAACTCATTGCGGAAGAACTCATGTCCTTACCGCAAAGCGTTTTTACCGTTAACCTCAGCTACTCTTACTTACAGATTAGGTCTGTTTCTGAATCTGTTTCTGTTACCGTTTTTGTTACGGTTACTGTTTCTGTTTCTGTTACTGTTTCTGAGGGTTCAGATTTTTTCCAGGGTGCAAAGATTTCGGTATCCTGGAAAAGTTCTTGAGGGCTGATGGTAGAGTTAGGCCGTTTGAGGATGCCTTTATCTCGGTAAAGTGGCTGCTCATCCAGAGCATAAGCTACAAGTTCGCTGCATATCCATTTCTCAGGATGCTCAAGCATATTGCTTAACAGTTCCTCCAGCTTTCCGGTCAGCAGCCGATCGAGCATCCGCCCAGGGAAACTGCCTGAGAGTCCTTGGGTCAAGATTGCGCCGAAATCGTATTGTTTGCCGACTTCCAAACTGGCTTTGTGTGCGATCGAATAGCCTACCGCATCGTTGAAAAATATTGGTTTACGGAAGAAGATTTGACAGTTAGGGTCATTGAAGTATTTGCTGAGGGTGCAAAGCTTGACTGTGTTATTTACCATGTCCGCTTCAATACACTCATCCTCACCTGTGACTATCAGCGTATGAGTTACGTGAATGTCACTCATCCTATCCCAACCCGTGAAGTAAGCAATTCCCAGAGACGTTAAATCTGTTCCTTTGTTGAGAAATCCAATGTACCCAGTTTTATAATTCACTTCATAATCTGGGGCTAATTCTGTTACTTTTATTGCGGGTTTCTCAGGAGATTGTGTTGTAAACATGAGGCTATACTCTAACTAACTTAGTTAGAGTATAGCAGTTTTTAACTGTTGATTATCGGGTATTCTGACCAATACCATTCCAAGAATCTTTTGATGAATTGAGCAGTAGGTAAATCATAAGAACTCACATACCAAAGAAATAAAGGCTCCTCTCTAACTCTTTCACAAAAACGAATGATGCGTCTATTAACTGTTCGGGTTTCAAATTGATTCCACAGAATCTGACGTTTTTCTTGGGCTGTTTTACCCTCAAAGAAAGTTGCTATGTTAATTAATCCCTTACTCTGCTTTCTTGACCAAGTAGATAATGCAAATTCTTTCCCTTCATAACCAACGCAGTAATGATTTTTGAGAAGGTTATCATCAACTCGCTTACCGTTTCGATGCGCTACGCGCCCGCAAGCTACGAAATAGGTTCCTTCTCGTCTGTTGACATCGTAAGGAAAAATGCTCATGGGATTAATATGAATTTATGACATGATTATTCTTGATATTAAAAGTAGTGTTTTGTTAGTCGTTTCCTGATTGCGAAGCACTTAACCAACAAACTACGTTAGCCTAGAAATACTGAGTTTCTAGGCTAACGTAATTGCTATATCTGATTTGCCAAATAATCAACGCATCTGGCAATAAGTTCAGCATGGGAACGATCGGAAATATAAATCAACTTCAATCTACCTTTATCTCGGTAAGCTTCAGCTAATTCCATAATCGCTCTAAAGATATCTGAATCAGAAACTAAATAAGGCTCATAGAAACCTTTTAGTCCTTTGCGGAAATACTTCGGTAAATGCTGTTGGATTTGTTGCCATAGCATTTGCCGATACTCTTCCACAGAAAACTTACCTCGCCACAGGGGAGAATTATCTAGTTGGTCATACAGATTGTTTACACCTTCAGATACATTGAAAACTTCGGAGTCAATATCGATCGCAAACTTGACTTTTTCAGTGGTAAATTTGGCGAAATCAAACTTTTCTACAGTAATAGTCATGGCAATTACGAGGGAGAAACAACACTCCCCCATTGCGAAGCACACCTCACCCAAAACTTCAACTACCTCAAATTCGGATGATTTTAGTTTTGCCTTCAGTTCGATCAATATTGTCTTTGGTTCCGCGACTGATGCCGTCCCACAGAGCTAAACCGTAATCGCAAACTGAGCACATTGCTTTGTCCCGATCGACATAACTGCCTGGAATTCCTACAGTTTCAAATCCAGTAACGTTTCTGGGTTTCCCGTTTCCCGACCAGAGAGCAAAGTAAACCTTAACATCCAGATAATTGCTGTTGCGGAGATATTCTTGAACTAGCTTGTCAACTCCTCCCGCATCACCAACAATTACCGAAAAGTTTAGCTCCATTATTCGATCGATTGATGGTAATCCAGCACTGATATCTTTGATGGATCGACTGCCAGAAATCATTACAATTTTAGTCATAATTTTGATTCAAAACTACTTCCCAAACACGAAGTGTAAATGATATAATTAAAATAAAGCCACGAATATGAAACTGAAATGTATTGATTTGTTTGCCGGAATAGGAGCTTGGGAATTAGCAGGCAGATTAGTAAACTCGAACTCTCAAATTAAATTAGAGACGATCGAATTCATCGAAATCAACCCATACGCTCAGCGAGTTTTAGGCGAACACTTTCCAGAAATCCCAATTCATTCAGATGTTCGATCGTACAACGCAATCCCACACAAAGCCGATGTTTTTTTCTGTAGTTTCCCTTGTACAAATACATCCGCAGCCGGAAAGAAAGAAGGACTTGCAGGCAATGAATCAGGACTGTGGTTTGAAGCTCTGCGCTGCATCATCATCGGCAGACCAATGTTTGTCATTATTGAAAATCCTGTCGGACTTATCGATCGAGGATTACGAACAATTCTTGGATCTCTCAGAATGGCTGGATTTGAAACAGAGGTTGAAATTATCAGCGCGTCGGAGTGCGGTGCGCCTCACGAGAGGAAAAGGGTGTTTGTCATTGGATACGCCGACAACCTATGCCTCCGGGAACGGCAAAACTTCTGCTGCTGGTTTGACCAAGTTGGAAAGCAGCTTGCGATCGCAAGGTCGTTTACCAGCTACCCAGAAATTAAACCCAGCTCTGTGTCTGTGGATGCTCGGAATCCCGCTTACCTGGCTGGAGTGCATTACGAAAACTGGTGGAGAATGAATCCGCCACCAGCAAACATTGGATTACCCCGGTACACACCCGGACGCGCCGAAGCAGTAACTTTAGCTGGCTTATCAATCTGTGTTCCGCAAGCTACAGTTCCCTTGATGCGTCTTCAATTCCTAGCTCACTTACTTAGCAACCAACATATTCGGAGATCAAACTAATGGGTAGAAAGAAGAGAAAGATGAAGCCGAAAGAAAGACTGTTTCTGGAGATGAGTTATGGTCGAACACTCAATCTACAGTGTATCATCGACAAATCACATCACAGTGACGGTCATGGCGTTTATCTAGAAATCGATCGAGGTAAGGAGAAGCAACATCGGCTAATCTCCGTTCATGCCAGCATATTGGATGCGTGGAAAGTTGCTTTGAATGGAAACTCGCTCTTAGAAAAATCCAGCTTCAGTTACTCAAAAAGCAACGATGACATTACTCAAGAGTTCATCCGTAATTTAGTCCAAGTTTATGGTGACTATGATTCAGATGACGCTCAATATATGCCCAAGGGTGATAATCGAGTTATTTTACCCTGGCTCTTGTCTGGGGGAAAGATGGACGATCCGAATATCCCTGAAGGAATTACCATTGAAACTCTCAAACCTCCTGTGACCAAAAAATGGAAAATTTACCATCGTAAATGTAGCCATCCTGATTATGCTAATGGGATGTTTGCAATCGGCACTTCAGACACGGATGTTTTGTTGACTCAAGACACAGAAATGGTAGTCATTAGCAATGCCTACATCCTTGCTGCTTATCTGGCAGACCACCTGAATGATACCGACCACAGCGAAAGATATTTGGCTCAGGCGGAACTCGATCGACTCTATGCAGATGCCCAAACAGTTTTCTCTGTTCATCTCAATATTGTTGACCTCAACTAATTTAACTATTCGAGTGTCTGGATCAAAAGGATAAAACCCGCTCAAATTCTTTGAGGACATATCTCAAAAACTTGTGATTCCGACTAAGAAGTTTTAAGAACCTGTCAGGGAGACAAGTAAATCCTTGCCGAGTCAGCTCCTCAACCAGAAAAAACACAGCATATCCAAAGTAAAACAGTTTTGGGGCTATATCACCTTCCGGCGTAAATCCTTCAGTGGATACGAACGAATTGCCTTTAGTATCTAGATACTGAACCATATAGAGAATCCCGCCAGCACTCAGTTCTAGGGATTCTCTATTATTTTATTTCAATTTTCCATTGGGTCGATCGAGTCTGAACTCATAGTACATTTCCCTAGTTAAATCGTTCATGTGGTCTAGCTGTTGCCTCAACCTCATGTTCTCTGCCTTTATCTGCAAATTATTTATTAACAGTTGCGAGTTATCGATCGATAATTCCGAATTAGCGACCGATAACCGTGCATATTCTCTCAATAAATCTGTGTATTCTGACATACTAATTTACTAATTTATTTGCTATATTATATCAAATTAGAAGTAACAATAGCTCACAAATAAACTGCTTCGCTAGGAGGTTTTGATGTCTATTTTTGTGAAAGTCTTATGGTTGCCGTACAAAATCCAACAGAAACTCAAACAAAACCTGTAGTAAACATTCATTGTGATGGCGCTTGCTCAGGAAATCCAGGACCCGGCGGTTGGGCAGCAATTCTCACAATTCCCGGTAAGTCAAATAGAAAAGCAATTAGTGGTCGAGCAACTAGCACGACAACAAATAATCGCATGGAACTGACAGCAGCGATCGAAGGGTTAAAAGCTCTCAAAAAGCCCTGCACGGTTACGCTATTTTCGGATTCAACTTATGTCGTTCATACTATGAACAAAAGTTGGAAACGTAATGCCAACCAAGATTTGTGGGAAGAACTTGATAACTTAGCAAAAGTTCATGAAATTACCTGGCTATGGTTGGCACGGAACTCAACTCCTGAATTAGTTGAATGCGATCGACTTGCTAAAGAGGAAAGCTTGAAGAAATCCCATTCCTGAAGCATAGCTCTATAATTATGACTCTGGAAAGCTAACTTTTCCAGAGCCATAATTACCCAGTGTAGGTATCAATCAGTGTGAGTTGAGCTATAATACTCTAACAAGTATTTACCAAGTATCCAGCACAACTGCTATGCCAACAGAAACACCAGAATCACCAGATATCACCGATCAAATAGGCGATGTCTGGGCAAATTTTCAATCGCTAACTGGGGTTGCTGAAATCAAAAAGATAATGAATGCTCCCCAACAATGGTTGATGGAACAGCCACTAATTCAAGGAATATTAAGCCATCCGGGAGGTAAAGCTATCTTGAGTTGGATTGAGTCATCACAAAATGTAACAGCTTTTCCGGCGCTAATAGGTCAATGTGGTACAGCATTTCTGGAAACATCCCACGGCATAAACAGAGCTTACAACAGCAAAGTTTATGATAATTTAGCTGGTGCCGGCGAGAAAGCACTCTCTGTACTAACTTCGACAAGCACAGAAAGAGGTATTTACGGTGATGTTATAAATGCCTTCAACAACAGCCTAAATCTACCAGAACTGTCAAAGACAGGGATTAAAATCGATTACGCTATGGGTTCTGCTTGGTCATCAATTAATCAGAAAAAGCTTCAAATGCAAGAAGAAGCTAGAAAATTACGAGATAAATATTACCAAGAATTGCAAGATGAGCGACTAAAATTAAACGATCGACGTAGAACACGAGCTAAATATAACAATGTGGCTAGAAGTTTGGTTGCTATGGGTGATGCACCTATCCCTTCTCCCAAAATTCTACGTTCTACGACAGGAACAGGAACAGGAACAGGAACAGGAACAGAAACAGGAACAGGAACAGTAATAGGTCATAGCAACTACGATATCAACTCTATTTACAACGATCGGATTTTATCAATCCGAAGTATCCAAGTTAACGCAAGCGCTTTGGTAATTGTCCCAGTCGTAGCACCAATAGTTGCTGTAGGTGGTGCTTTGGCGACTGTAGGGATTACAGCAGGCATAATCTCTAGCATAGCAAGCTGGTTCTTGACCAGTTGTATGACTCTGATTGGAATGCCAGCCAGTTTAATTTCAGCTCTCACTCATTGCGTAACTTCGATTGTACTCAAAGTTTCAGGAAGTTCTGGAGCTCAAGCACTAAGATTTTTTGCTGCTTCTGCTTTAAAAGCTAACGAAGCTCTGCTAATGACTGTTTTTGGTACGACGAATATGAATGTTACTGCCTGGATGTTTTTGTTGGCAATGGCTGGCCCGATTTTAATTGTCTCAATCATCATTATTTTAGCGATGCGAAACAAAACTGCTCTAGCAAAAACTCTCTATATCTTTGGAGATTTAGCCGACAATCCTAACCGATTTAATTTGATGGTAGCTTCCATGTACGACACTAATGCGATCGAAATATTGGACAAATTCAAAGCCTCAGCTAAAGAGATGCGAGACACTGCTCGACTTAGTATGAGCCAAATTGTAGGACTGGGGTTAGATGCTAAAAATGAGTATGCTATTTGTTATAATCTAACTAATCCTGATAACCCGGTTCAAGTCACTGGACAAGAAGCGATTGTAGCATTATTAGGAGCCGACAAAGTTGCTCGAATAGCAACAGGTAGGCTGAACTTTATGGACTTCATTTAATCAGATATGCCAACAGAATATGACCTCAAATACGACTGGTATGGCGCAGACGAAACACTGGCAAAAATATCAACTGTTGCTGTTTTGTCTGTGTGGGATTGCATTGCAAAAAATTGGTCAAATACTCCCAAAGTAACTTTGCGAAATACCCTGCTCTCAGGGTTGCACAAAGATGTTGGGAAAGATAGATTTTGCATTGGTGAAATTCCAGAAAATACCAAAAATGCAGCTTTGCTAAATCCATTTATAGCTAACAAAACCGATCGATATCAACTGGATTTAGCTAGCAACTCCCGCAACCACGGCAGATTCACATTTAACTTGGCTCCCATTGGAAAAGAGTATTATGGACTCAAAACAACTGAACAATGGAAACGAATCATTTACGGCAGTATTCTTCACACAGGATGCAAACATTTAATTGGGCGAGAATTCAATTATGTCATTGTTGATGATACAGCCCGAGATGCAAATGGAAATCCGCAAGATGACCCAATAAATAAACGGCACTGGAACAGCGGAGACAGTCACGGAAAAGCTTCCCGAGAATTTATGCAATTACTCGGCGCGGGAACAGTCGAATTTAATCCTGATGAAATTGATGCTGATATTCCTATTCAGTTTAGGATAGCTGCATTTAAAAAATGGGTAGCCAAAGGGACGATCGCCTATAATCCCGCACTAGATGACTCTGGCTATGATCTTGTCATTCCTTGGAGTTCTCTAAAAGGTAATAAACCAGCCCTCGGAAACTACAGAGATAAATTGCTGTGTGGTTTGGTATTTGAGGCGGAAAAACGCACAGCAAAAGCGGGCTGGATGCTATTTCAATGGTTTAAATTTGAAACTCTGGAACAAGACAAAATTATCAGCCGACTTCGAGCTAAATGTGAAAAGCTAGCTGCTGCTACTAACTCTATTCAAGCCTTGGCTACTGAGTTACGAATTCATCAAGTAGAAGCAGCGCAAGAGCGTGAACAAGGCGAGAGTATCCAGTCAGAAGCTGAATATGTCAATACAGCAATGGAGATTATTAAATATGACATAAAAGGGAGATTGTTACTGCATCCCTACATCACCGGGAAAGTAGCTGAAAGGCTTCGTGCCGTTTGGCTCAATTTAGCCAAAGCAGCCGGAGTTCGTTTCTGGTCACTGATGTCCCAGCCTGACGAGTATTTCCAAAAATACGAAACTACGGACGCTAACAACGTAACGACTTTTAGCCAAAAAGTATTTTGTGCACCGGGGATGCCAGTCGGTGAGTACATCGTATTTTGCAATCCAATGCGCCACTGGGGAGACTGTCAGCTTTGGATCAACCGTCATGAAGGCACTTATGCCAAAGGCTATGGATTGATGGCAGCCTCGACAAAACTCATGCTGAATTTGGGCAGAGACTTTGACGGGGACTTTGTTCAGCTCATCGCATCCAAGGAGTATCCAGCTCTGAGAGATGCGATCGCCAACTTTGACAAACCTCCATCCGTTGACAAACTTCCAAAAATGGCGTTGCCTGGAACTCTCCAACAAGTTGCCGTTAACAGCATGAATGACAGCACTGGGATTGTGGCTTCACTTCTGGGTCGGGCCCGAGGTGCAGGTGCTGAAAATATAGTCCTCAACATCCCGCCGGGGGGAATGCAGACTGCTCCCAAAGAAATGGCAATCATCGACTTTCTCAGTCAGGAATTGCAAATCGCTGTTGACTCCCTAAAATCGGCATATCCCAATAATGACAAGGGTTTACAAGCTGTTACCGAATATCTCAACACTCTCGGAGATGGCGGGAAAATCCCCTGGCTCAAAGATTTCAAAGAGGATGCGGTTTATTTATCTCGACCCTGTGCGGTTGCCGACGATGCGATCGATACTATCTCCCGACTGGTCAGAGTCGTTAACACCTACTGGCGACCAGCTCAATTGGAAACCAACATCGACATCAACTCCTTTGAGAATTCACTTTTTGTGGGCGTTGTGGTTGATCGAAGGCAATTAGATTTTGCTTTTGAACAGCGGAAGGGATATGCAGAGGAAATGAAGGTGGCGATCGAATGGAAAACTCAAAATGATGGCGATACTACCAAAATCCGTGAGGTGACGGCTAAATTTCAAGCTCTCAAAGAATTTGCGCTAAATCATGTTGCGACTGATGATGGCGCAGCTTTCAGCGAAAAAAGTTGGGCGGCTGCTTACTGGAGAGCGGTTCATACCAATGCTACTGCTTTAAGTACCGGGTCGCTAGTGTTCAACTTATTTAGGGAAGAGATTTTGACTGATTTACAAGAAAACCCTGATACTTTGCCTTATTTCAACGCCTACAACGTTCACAAGCAAGAACCCAATGTCTGGAGTAAAGGTGAATGGAAAGGGCAAAATGTTCTGATTCGGATTGTTCAGCGAATGAAGCCTGCTGCGGGAGAAGTGGCAGCACGGATGGAACTTGGCGTTGATATGAGCTTCCCTGAAAGTACCAGAAATGTCGGGTACTTTCCGCTTGGATGGATACCGAAAGAGTATCAGAGTAAGGTTGCGATCGGCGAAACTCGCGAGATGCGCTGTTACACCAACGGCAAATATATGGAGGAAAGTGGACGAATTATCACGAAAACAGTTCGGCTCTATAATCGCTCGCTCTCTCAAGAACAGATCGATTACTTAGAAAATAAGATGCCAGCAGGACTTTATACCCCTGAAGATTTTGGTCTACCACCAAATTAATCATTTGATAGTGCATAATTAAAATATTCATTAGTTAGCATTAGTCATGTCTGCCTTAACTGACCACGTAAAAGCTTCAACTGGATTTTCTGAAAGTACCGTTAACGCGGTATGGGATTCAGCAGTAGCCTTCATGTCACTCACTCTCCGCAATGGTGAAAAACTACCATTGGAAGGGTTAGGGATTTTAAAAGCTACCGATCGACCTGAACGTCAAGGACGCAACCCTCGGACTGGAGAAGCTATCACTTTTAAAGCTTCTCGCAGACCTAAGTTGACTTTCAGCAAATCCTTTTTGACTTTAGTTCAGCCAGATCCAAGCCAACCACAGCCTGCACCTGCTGCTGAATCTACTGCTCAATCTGTCGCTCCTGTTGCTCCTGTTCCTCCTGTTGCAGGCATTCAACCTCCTCCTATTCCAGCCGACTTGCTAGCGCAAAAAACCTTGACTCATCCTGAGCAAACCTGGCAAATCAAAGCTCCTGACAGTTCCTTCGTTGAAGTACCAACAAGTGAACTACCAGGCTGGGGAGTTAACGCTAGCACCCCGGTTTACTCGCCTAGCACAGGCTGGAAATTAGCGGGGAAAGTGCCGGAACTGGTAGGAATCGTCAAATAATAGTTTTGAACCAGACAGAAAAAAGCTTGAGTAGATGTACACTACTCAAGCTTTTTTCTTGCTCTATTTTATTTAGTAATTTCTGGCAAATCCCGAAAATACTGGATGCCGTAGAGAGCCTGTAGCAGTCACGCCAAGATAAACCACTTCCAGCGTTCTGCCTAAATAATCAGCTTGGTTTGCAAATATTGTCGATCGCTCCAAGTCAGTAAATCCTATCCCCACTCGACTATTGATGATTTGATTGTTAATCATTCCCCGAATCAGTAAATTACCCAGAGACTTTGCATATTTGCCACTACCTTTGGTAAACCCAACCACCGTAAAGTTGTTCTTAACAAAGTTTTTCACTTTTAGGAGATTGTTCGATCGAACCCCGGAGTAAATAGAGTTCGGATTCCGCAGCATTATCCCTTCATCTGAGAGTCCAGAGCTTTTGATAAACTCAGCTTCTGTTTGGATTACCAAAGGATTATTTTCAATCAATTTCTGAGGGACGTAGCTAACTTTCCCCATTGCTGGGAAAATTTGCTTGAGCTGATCTACTTCATGAACCGTCTCCATTGTCGGGAATTGATTGAACCCGATCGCAAAGATGCGGAATTGAACTTTTTGTTTATTTGCTACTACAGATTCTACAGTTTTTCTACTGCGGACAATTCCTGAGATAACATCAAAAAGAGTTCCAGGGATGTACAACTCACCGTCTATAAAAGATAGATTATTAGTCGATCGGATACTTTCGCATATTTCCTCAATCTCAGTCATTCCTGAATATCGAGTCAATCCCGATCGACTTCTCAATCCACTGGTCATATTTTCATATAAGCAGCGGACTCCATCTAGTTTAGGGCTGCTAAACCATTCTGTTACCCCATAGTTTTTTGTTGGGCTGTAAGTATTGGCTAATTGTGGCAACATCATTCAAACTTTCTCCTTAAACGAATCGACCCAAAGCAGGGGTTCGTAAATTCCCTGTAGCACTTAGCCCCATATAAACGATTTGGACTTGTTTACCCATATAGGAATCTCTATTCATCCAGAGATCCTGTTCCTCTTCATCGTTTAAGCCGTAAACACGAGTAATTTTATTAACTCCATTCACCATGCCTTCAACTGACATATAACTTACGAAATTCACTACAGGATTTTGAGTAAATCCAACAACAGTAAAGATTCCGCTTGTTATTCCTTTCACTTTTAATAGATTGTCCGATCGCACTTCTGAATAAACTGAATCAGGATTTCTTAGAAATATTTCATCAGAAATGCCAGAATTCACTATTTTCGTATATTCATCAAGAACTCCGAGCGGTGTACTGCGAATCAATTCTTGAGGTATATGGCTTATCATTCCTGTTGCAGGGATGTTTTGTCGCATCAGAGCAATCATTTCGTGAGCTGTCAGATTAGGGTTTGTTGTTGAAACAACAGCAGAAACTCTAAACTGAACAGCAAACTTTTCCGAAAGGTCATAGTTTGTTCGATCGCGTACCAACATCGTAAGTTCATCAAGTGTTTTGCCCGGGATGAACAGTTCACCATCAAGGAATGATAAGTTATTAGCATCACAGATGGCTTGACAAGCCAACTCAAGGCGATCGAGTCCAACAAATCGCGTGGTCAAAGTATGGCTTCTTAGTCCCTTGATATCGCCAAATCTTTGATAAATACACCGAATCCCGTTAAATTTAGGACTGCTAAACCAAAACCCTGTAGGATACTCCTTTGTTGGGTTGTAAGTGTTTGCTATTTGTGGAAGCATTTAATTCTTGTGATTATTGAATAGTTTGAGCTTCCTAGCCCTGCTTTATTAAAAACAGAGCTATGAAATTGCATAACTCAAAAGGCAGAAGTCACAGATTAGTTAACTGCCATTATGAAATTGCTGACACATCGCACAGTTTCACTTACGATTTTGTCAAACATCAACGCTAATTCTCGGTTATTTGGTTGATACCTCATTAACCCCCATTGTCCAGTAGCAGCAATTGTTAAGTCAGATTTGAAAATCATTGCTGTGGAATGGAACCAGGTGTTAAAGATTGTGTTCGGCATATTTGCACAAATTAACAACCCTGAACTGTTTGTAAAATTCATCATCACGTCCACATTGAGTCGAACCAATTTCCCGCAGGTCTGGTAAGTTACGCTGCCTGTGACTCCCGATGATAAGGGAAGTGCAACTGGGGCTGACCAAACAATTCCTGCTGGCCCGGCTGCTCCTGTAGCTCCTGTATCTCCTTTCGGGCCGATCGGACCAACAGGGCCGGCAACACCTTGAATTCCTTGCGCCCCGATCGGACCAGTCGCTCCCGTTGTGCCAGTCGCTCCCGTTGCGCCGGGAATGCCTTGAGCGCCAGTATCACCTTTGATTCCTTGAGAGCCTTGCGCTCCAGTTGCACCAATATCACCTTTAGGGCCGGTAGGACCGATCGGCCCAGCGATACCAGGATTTCCTTGCAGTCCAGTTGCACCAGTCGCTCCAGTTAAACCAGTCGCTCCAATTGCACCAGGTGAACCAGTATCACCTTTCAGTCCTTGAGGCCCTTGTGCTCCAGCAGAACCAGTTGCACCTTGCATTCCGGTTGCACCTTGCGATCCAGCCGGCCCGATCGCACCAGTATCACCTTTAGCTCCGGGGAGTCCTTGAAGACCTTGATCGCCTTGTTTAGCTCCCAAAGTCCAGAATGCTGACGGCGGTACTGAATTTATGCTTGGCGCGTTGGCAATGTAGCTGCTGCCGTTGTAGGCAACCGCATCAAACATGGCGTAGCTGGTTGTTGGGTTCCAATTTCCACGCCAAATTAAGCCGGGTCGCCCTTGAATTCCTTGAATCCCTTGAGCACCTTGCGCTCCTGTTGCACCTGTGGGCCCCATTTGACCAGTCAGTCCAATTTCACCCGGTATCCCCTGAATTCCTTGCTCTCCGCGATCGCCTTTAGGGCCGGGATTTCCTTGAATACCTTGCGAACCGACCGTGCCGGGAATTCCTTGATCACCACGATCACCTTTAGAACCTTGGGGGCCGGTTAAGCCGATCGGGCCCGTTGCGCCAACTTCACCGGGAATTCCTTGGTCGCCACGATCGCCTTTTATGCCGGGAACGCCCTGCGGGCCGGTTAAGCCTGGATTTCCTTGAGAGCCAGTAGCGCCAACTAAACCTTGATCACCTCGATCGCCTTTTTCACCGATCTGCCCTTGGATTCCTGGATTACCGATATCGCCTTTATCACCTTTCGGGCCGGCAATCCCAGGCACACCCTGTAAACCTTCAGCACCCGGAGCGCCGGGAGTTCCGGGTAAGCCACGTTCGCCCGGTTCACCTTGAATGCCGGGATTTCCTTGAGGCCCTGGACTGCCAGCCGGGCCGGTCAAACCTTGAATGCCTTGAATTCCTTGACTGCCTGGTTCCCCTTTTTCACCAGGGACACCGGGAGAACCTGCTACGCCAGCAGCACCAGGAATTCCTTGGTCGCCTTTCTGACCTACAGCTCCAGTTGCACCAGTCGGCCCGATCGCACCAGGTGTACCGGGTTCACCGGGAGTGCCGGGATTTCCTGGATCGCCTTTAATACCTTGCGGGCCGATCGCACCAGCCGGGCCAGTTGCACCGGGCATACCATCCGCACCCGGAGCGCCGGGATTTCCCTGAATTCCCTGAATGCCTTGAGGGCCTGGATTGCCAGTGGCTCCGGGCGTTCCAGGCTGACCAATATCACCGCGATCGCCTTTTTCACCCCTGATACCTTGAGGCCCGATCGGACCTTGAGGGCCGGTTAAGCCGATCGGACCTTGAGGCCCAACAATTGCCGGCTCTGGAGGAATAAGAGAAACCTCACGAGAAGCGGTAGCAACCACACTCGTGCCAACCATCAAATCAGCGCGTAGAGTTCCATTTTGTGTGATGGCTGTTTCGTAAGGAATCCAAGGAGATTCTTTGATAATTGTGCCATTGAGAGTGAAACGGACAAAAGAGTTAGTTGGCGGATATGCGACATCAGCAACTACTACAGTTTGCCCTGAATAAAGAATAGGAGCTCGTAGCGCAATTGTTGGAGTATTTAGCTTAACTTCAAAATTTATTTGAGCGGTCGATCGAACTGTGACAGGAGCTGTTCCAGTAATATCCTCAACTTCAATTAAATGATTCCCCGCAGTATTAATTGTAATACTCATCCCAAATTGATATTGAGGCGCAGCCGCCGTGCCGACATTGGTTGCTGTGGCGTCTGTGCCGACAACTGTACCGTTTAGTTTAAATCGAACGTCAGTATTTGTGTTACTGTCTGCGATCGCAGTAACAGGTAAGGAATAAGGCAAAGAGTTTACTTGAATACTTGGCTGATTTGGCGCGGTGATTCTAATTGCCATGATTATTTATTTAATTTGTGAATACACGAGATTTAATCTCTTCTCTGTAGTCAATACCAGAGAAGAGATTCAAAACAAGAGAGGGAAAGAACTTTGGCGCTTATCAGGTTTGAATCAGCAGAGCCTGAGCCAGGATAACTTCTGATTCCACTGATTCTCCAGCAATCATCAGAGTTGTGTAAGCATCAGGGCTTGTGTTGTCACCGTCATCGTCGTGAACCATGATGACTTTAGTATTTTGCAACTGACTGAATGTTTGGTAAAGCTCAGTTAGATATTCAACCTGTTCGATCGGCATCAAAATGCTAAATACTGTCTCTGGTAAAACAGGCTCTTCCATCGCCAAACCTTGGGTTGCCATCCCTACTAACTCTGTCAAAGAGTTTCTGATCAAAGGTTGAAACAGCTCATCTAAAGTTTTGTATTCAATGCGTCGTCTCGCCGGAGCTTTGTAACTAGGAGCTAGGGGATTCATCGCCTTGATTGCAGCTCTCCGCATTGAAGCATCTCTGCTGAGGATTGCTGCTTCATCCAATGGCAGTTTAGCTCTTTTAATTGAAAGCGGTGAATCGCTTTCAGATTGGGGCCAAAAGTTGTAGTCAGCGAGTGTTGCCCGCAGCATTTTTGTTGCGAATCCTGCTGTTATTGTCATGGTGGTAATCGAGCTTGGTATCGAGCGATAAATTATTTTTTTAGTATATCATCTCAATTTTATTTCTCTTTCTGACGGCAAAAACTTGATTTTTGTTTACAAATAAAATAGGAACAAAAATTAAATTTGACTAAGGAAATTCTGACCAGAAAACGGCAATAACAAATATAGAATCAGCAAAAAACTCGCAAGCTACAGAATTATTGTTTAAAACTGTTGCTTTAGTATTTGCACTTTTTTGAGTATCCAAAAACTAGGCATTTTCAAAATTGCTTACCCATTTATCACTTTTTTGGTCACCTAAGAAAACAATTTGACCATTTTCTGTAGCGGGTCAACAAAATAGTAAGCGAAACACACAACAAACTTGAGGATAAGAAAAACCAGTAGCGAACTGGTGCAACGCTATTAGTGGCGAGAAAGTGCATAAAATTTCAGGAGATAGGCTTGAATTTCTTGATTTTAAGCCAATCAAAGGAATTGACCATATAACTACTGTCAAACAGATGACTTTGACCTTCCCCACGAAAAGAAGCTTTGTTAGCAGGAAGCCAATGACAGTCACCGGAAGCATCTCGGATCAGGTAAAAGAAACATTGAGGAACGATCGGAAGTTCAATTTTACCGTAGCTGGCGGGGCGCGTAGCGCCATCGCCCAACCCGGACACCAGTTGCTGCCATAGTAGAAAAAGCAGTCCTTCGGTTCCTTAAACCATTCGATGTGATTTTTAGTTATTTTGGCTATTTTGCTCATGAGATTTAGATGTGATTTCAGCAACAGCTTGATTGAAAGCTTCATCGGTGGGTTCTTTAATCATACCGATGGCATAAAACCATCGGAGTTGGATATTTCGTCCCCCTCGGCAGATGGTTTTCTCTGCGCTATGGCATAAATGCTGGCTCCCTCCATTCAGAAGTTGGTCGTAATAATATGTGAGCCGATCGGGCGCTAGAGGAATTGGGTTTTTACCACCAAAGGGGCTGGTGTAGCAGGGTTTTTCTGGTACATTGTAAGCACTTAAATCTCTTGCCATTGGTTTTAGGTTAAGGTTGAGTTTGACCTCTCAGTAAGATGAGAGGTCATGGGTTAGGTTAACTAAACACTAAACAGATTCTGAAATTTGATATGCTGCCAGATAGATTTCGTCGGTGCTTTGCGGGCGCTGACCTTCTATCTGGTCACTTACTGCCAAAGCAATTTTGATTTTCTGCACTTCGTATTCAGTGGGAAGCACTCGGTTAGTGATACAATACCCGGCAGTCGAATCAAAGAATCTGTTCAGGTCAGTTTCGTACTTGAGAAACTTCACAAATTCTTTCAAATCCATATTGGTTCCTCTGAGTTTTTTCTAGTTGTCCCAAAGCAAGAAATGGGGACTTGTCCAGACATTGATGCGTTTCTGGACGTTATGTGCAATTCAATTCTTTCTTGAATTGATAAAGCATGATGATAGATATTCATAGTTCTTGAGAAAAAACATCATCGCCCAAAAGCGAAGCACTACGGTAAGACGCTTTAAGTGGTAATTTTTAACTGCCCAGTAAATCAAAGACGTGAATCTTTTCGTGAGTTGATGGTATTTCACGTTCACAACCAGGAAAATAGCATTCTGATTCAACTATTGCGTGATAAATTTCCCGTAAAGCTTGAATTGCGTTTGCCAAAACCAAATCGTTGGGAATCGCAAAATCGTTACTTTGTCCGTAGGCGTATGCCGGGGCGTAAGCCATCGCCTGATACTCTGGCTGTTTCTCTAGCAGTTCTAGAGTTTCTTGCGTCCCAGAAATGATTGCCTTAACGCGACAAAAACTGCGTTTTAAGCCCAAACCAAGCCAAAACAGGCTTTATATGCAGCTTGGGCGTTTATATTTTGTTGCAGCCAGCGCACAAATCTATAAGATATAGCTGTTCTCAAAGCTTCTAAGGCTTCAGCAAGTGGGCTAAATCTTTATCCCATCTGGGTTTCAGGCGGGTTGTCACTCCCAGCGCATTGTCACTAGATTATGCAAGATCCGACTTTTCCGACTTTACGATCCGACTTTTCCGACTTACAAAGGCGGGGCAGAGGAAGTATTATAGAGATAAGATGCCGTTTCACAACCTGTGGAAGCAATTAATAGACTTTCATAGCTCTTGAACGATACAGTTATAATCAGGGTTTAACCCTACAAAAGGGGGTTCTACTTAATTACTACCATATTGTTCTGAGTGTGCGCGATGATCGCACGTCGAGCGTGAAATTACGGCTATTTTTTAGCTCGTGATTTACAGAATAGTGCGTCCATCTTTTTTATATCAGTAAATCCCCTATGGACGGAGGGATATAAGGATGTACCAATTATCTCAAGAACTATTTGCTCTAGAAGTGAATGTAAATTGGGGCATTTCTTCTCAACCTTTTTCTACGTTACTCAGGCCCAAACAACGAAATGTTGAATTTTTACCTTCCATGACCTTTTCTTTACAAAATTTTTATCGATTTCTCTTGACAAGCATCTATCCAAAGACTTATCTTAAATATATCTAGAGATAGATGACAAAGAAATAAGCTGAGGAGTAAAGCTTGCAAAAAGATTAAATTGAATCTACAGGGGGTAGTGGCTCGAAAAATCAGAGTATTACTGCTGCCAAGGCATTCAAGAGCGGACGTATGGGTGCAATAGCAGCCTCCGGCAAAAAAAATTTGTATCGAGCCAACTTTTTGAAAGGTGCTGAAAGATTGGGAGAACAGTGGGTGCAGTTGACTGTCTTCTAAGGGAAGGCGAGGGTTCGACTAACACAACAGCAATAGCATAATTCACCTATTGCTTAACAAAACCATCCAACAATAGCAAGGTGCCGGAATAGGCTGCGGTTGGAGCAGCATTCAGCGTTTATCCGAATCCCTGCCAATTGAACACACAAATTATCGAATTACAGGAGTATGACCATTCTTAACTACAACGAAAGCACCTATCTGCAAGAAAATCCCGACGTGGCACAAGCCGTAGCTTCAGGCATTATTCCCAACGGCTTCGAGCATTGGGTAAAGTTTGGTTTTATTGAAAAAAGAACGCCACAAATTTCCTTCAACGAGCAATTTTATCTAGATGCTAACCCCCAGGTAGCAGCAGCAGTTGCCAACGGTAGTTTCTCAAGCGGATTTGAACATTATGCGCGGTTTGGAGCGGCTGAAGGTCGATCGCCCGTTGCCACTATAACACCCACAGGATCTCAACTTCAAGAAATCTTAAAACGCGGGTTTGTGCGGGTTGCAGTTAACGAAGATGCACTCGGATTTAGCAACCGAGAAGCCGACGGTTCATTTAGTGGGATTGGCATTGATTTTAGTCGCGCCATTGCCACTGCTTTGTTTGGGAACCCGAATGCAGTAGAATTCGTAGTCGTCAAAGCCGGTGAAGACTTTAACAGCGTAGCCAGTGGCGCAGTGGATATCGCCGCCACTTTGCCCACTCAATCTGTGCTCCGCGATGCCAGTTTAGGAGTAGATTATTCGCCTACCGTTTTCTTCGACACTCAAGCGGTATTGGTGCGTGGTAATAGTGGAATTAGTTCTGTTGAGCAGTTATCAGGAACAACCATCGGCGTATTAGCAGGAACGCGCTCTGGGCAAAATTTAATAGATGCCGCCCAACGTGCCGGAATCGCCCTCAACATCCAAACTTTCCCCTCGCAAGATGCTCTGTTTGGCGCTTACGAAGCGGGGCAATTGGGGGCAGTTTCGATTAATCGCGGGGTGCTGAGCAATCGCATTCCCACCTTATCCAATCCGGGAAATCAAGTCATCTTGGATGAAGCCATTTCTAAAGAGCCTTTAGCACTCATCGTGCCGGAAAATCAGTCTGAATGGGCTGATGTGGTGCGCTGGGCGGTCAACGCTCCCATCCAAGCCGAATTCTTTGGCATTAACTCCCAGAATGTGAATGAATTTCTTGATGGAAATTCCGCCAGTAAGCGCTTCTTAGGCGTGGAAGGGAATTTAGGAGAATCTTTGGGACTCAAAAATGATTTTGCGTTGAAAGTTATCCAACAAATTGGTAATTACGAAGAGATTTACAATCGCAATTTCAATCCCGAAGTGCTGCCGCGCCAGCTCAATGAACTAATGTTTGTCGAGCCTGGGGGACTGCTTTATTATCCACCATTTTCGGGGACTGACGAATTAAGTGTACCCTTGGTAAATAACGACAACCGCAACGTTTTACAGGAAGTTTTAGACCGGGGGTTCGTGCGCGTTGGGGTGAGAAATGATGCACCTGGACTCGGTTTTTCTGACCCCAACGGCAATTTAACCGGATTTGATGTGGATTTGGGTCGGGGACTAGCAGCTTCCCTATTTGGCGACCCCAACGCAGTGGAATTCGTGATTCAGAAAACGGGGGCTCAGCGCTTCAGCGATGTCGCCAATGGCATCGTTGATGTAACTAGCCGCAATGCCACCCTCAACCTCAAGCGGGATGCTTTGCTGGGGGTAGATTTTGCCCCCATTAATAATTACGATGCTCAATTTGTGGTAACACCAACCGCCAGCGGAATTACCTCTTTTGAACAGCTTGCAGGTCGCCGAATTGGCGTGACTGCAAATACCACTTCTGAGGCAACTCTGCGAGAAAAGTTGAGTGCTTCGGGCATCAATGCGGAAATCGTAGCCTTAGATAGCTTCCCCACCATATTTGATAGTTATATCAAGGGCGAATTGGATGCGATCACTGGCGATGGAAGTCTGATTATCTCTCGTCTTCTCACCTTACCCCCAGACCAGCGAGATCGGCATCAGCCATTTCCAGAAGTCTTGGGAGAGGAGCCTTTAGCAATGGTGGTGGACGAGAATCAATCCCAGTGGAAGGATGTGGTTTCTGGAGTTACTTATTCTCTTTATGAAGCGTTAGAACTGGGTTTAACTTCAGAAAATGTAGCTGAAGCCGTCAATAGTTCAGATCCAGTTGTCCGCCGCTTTTTGGGAGTGGAAGGAAATGTGGGTGAAAGTCTGGGTTTGTCGAATAATTTTGCTTTGAATGCGATTTCCGCAGTGGGGAACTATAGCGAAATGAGCGATCGCAACTTCCCGGGTATTCCTGCTAGCCCTTTGCAAGCGCCTTATACCGAGGGCGGTGTCTTGTTCTCCGTTCCTTTTGCTTGATTTTGCTGAGTCGGGGTGATTCATGAATCACCCTTACAACAATAAACCTTGAATATTGGCTTTCAATCCATTGACTAGGTGAAATCATTATGCAAGCCACTACTCACCCCATTGCCAACCGAGCCGAAGAACCACAATTTTTACACCGTCGCCCTACTATTTCAAGAGCAAAAAAGCTCGTGAAAATCCCATTTTTGATGATTATTGCGTTTGGCAGGATGCCCGGAAAACCTCAGCAGCTCCGACTTTTTTTCCAACTGCAAGGTTTCCTGAAAAGTAAAATTCTATCTTTGTTGATGGTGGAGTTTACATTAATAATCCGGCACTTGCGCTTTTGATTCAGGCTAAACATTTCTATCCTAATGAGCCAAAATTTTTACTAATTTTTTTGGGAACTAGAATTTTGAAAGTAGCACGCGACTTAATAGTGCGAAGTTATAAGATCTAAAACTAAAGATTTATTCCTTTACATACCCCTAGAACACCTTCTGAAAAATATGCCATTATTCCAGCCATATAATTGGGAAAAGTTCGCTACCTCTCAGGAGCAATTTAGTTGCTTTCTGATGGGATCGACAAGCTTATTAACTCAATGTGCTGAACTTCTTTTAAATAATAAACATCAAATCTTGGGCATCATTTCCCCAGATAGAGCGATATGTCAGTGGGCTAATAAAAACAGCATACCTTATATTGACCCCCAAAACGATTGGAGGGCTTTTTTAAGTCAATTTTCTTTTGATTACTTGTTTAGCATTGCCAATTCTGTGAGATTACCACCAGAAATTTTAGCTTTCCCTCGCAAACTGGCTATTAACTACCATGATTCTCCATTGCCAAAATATGCTGGTATCAACGCTACATCCTGGGCTTTGATGAATCGAGAAAAAACCTATGCTGTCACGTGGCACGTGATGAGCGATCGATTTGACGAAGGAGATATTTTAAAGCAATTTAACGTCGAGATTGCTGAAAGTGATACGGTTTTTACTCTGGATGCCAAGTGCTATGAAGCTGCCATTTATTCATTTAGTGACTTAATAAACGAGCTATCTAAAGAGACAGTTAAACCCAGAAAACAAAACTTAGAAGAGCGAACCTACTTTTCGCGTTCCAAGACACCAATGGCGGGTTTTATATTCTCCTGGAACCGTTGCGCTTTGGATATAGATGCGTTCGTTCGCGCTTTGGACTTTGGCTCCTACCACAATCCGCTTGGCACCGCGAAGTTTGCCATCGAAAGTGACTTCATTATAGTATCTAAGCTTGAAGTTCTCGACTCGCCCTCAGAATTTTCTCCGGGAACGGTAACTACCATTGAGCCTGGTTTTATAAAAATTTCTACAGCTAGTTATGATATAGCGCTGCATCAGGTACTAACCGTTGAGGGTCACAACTTATCAATTTATGAATTGGTAGTCAAATTTGGATTACATGAAGGGTATCAGTTTAAAGACATTGCTCCAGAACTGGCGAAGAATATTGAGACGTTTGATAGCTCAATCAGCAAACACGAACCTTTTTGGGTACATAGGCTAACAACATTGCAGCCCATTAATGTTCCTTACGCCAAGTCCACTACATTGCAATTGAAAGCAAAGTGCTATGTAGATGTGAACGTTCCTTTATCGCCTAATGTTATAACTTTTTTGGAAGAGTATCACCCAGAATGGAACCGGGGCAACTTTGTGTTGGCTGTAATTGTCGCATATTTGGCTCGTCTTGGAGGAGTCGGCTGTTTTGATATAGGATTTAGAACTATAAACCTGCCACGTCAGTTAAACGGCATAGAGAATTTTTGGGCTTCCTATATCCCCTGCCGTATAAACATCAACTTAGACAATAATTTTCAAGCAGTTTTCGCTGCTGTGCAGGAGCAAGTGGAGTTAACGAAACGACGCCAGACTTATCCTCGTGATATTGCAGTCAGGTATCCAGAGCTGAAAAAAGCGCTATCTGGGTCGAGTCAACAACTTTTTCCAGTAGTCGTAGAGCAAGTAAAAAACTTGGCTGAGCGTGAAAAAAAGCCAAATAACGCTTTAAGACTGGCGGTTCCCGAAGATGGAAAAGAATGCTGTTGGAGCTATGACCCGGAGATATTTGATGAAAGCAGCATTGACAGGATGCTGCACCAATTTAAAACTTTTGTAGAAAGTCTTATCACTAATTTAGATGCAATCGCAGGCAATATTCAGCAATCGATTTCTGAATTGCCCTTGCTGACAGAAAAGGAGTGCCACCAGCTATTAGTCGAGTGGAATAACACTTGGGCTGAGTATCCCCAGGATAAGTGCATCCACGAGCTGTTTGAGGCGCAAGTTGAGCGATCGCCTGACGCCGTGGGAGTGGTCTTTGAAGGGGAGCAATTGACCTATCGAGAATTGAACGCGAGGGCAAACCAACTGGCACATTACCTGCGATCGCTGGGCGTGGGGCCAGAAGTGCTGGTAGGGATTTGTGTAGAACGTTCTCTGGAAATGATAATCGGTTTGTTGGGCATCCTCAAAGCTGGCGGTGCTTACGTTCCGCTAGACCCGAACTATCCGTCTGAGCGCTTGGCTTTCATGCTAGAAGATTCGTCGGTTCCAGTGCTGCTTACTCAAGAGAAACTACTGGAGAAACTTCCCCAAAATTCTGCGTGTGTTGTCTGCTTGGACTCTGACTGGCAAAAAATTGCTGTTCACAGCAAAGAAAACCCTTCCATCCCAGTGAAGCCAAAAAATCTGGCTTATGTTATCTACACATCAGGGTCTACAGGAAAACCCAAAGGCGTTTTAATCCAACATGAATCGCTAGTCAATTACACAACGGTTGCAACTGCTGAATATAGAATACAGAAGTGCGATCGCATTTTACAATTCTCCTCTATTAGTTTTGATGTCAGTGCCGAAGAAATTTATACCAGCCTAACTTCTGGTGCAACACTTATATTGCGTACCGATTCCATGCTGGACTCCGTTGAGGGATTTTTGCAAAAGTGCAAGAATTGGGAAATCACTGTCATGGCTTTGCCGACAGCCTACTGGTACGAACTGACCGCTTTCTTGAGTCAAAAAACGGTGGCATTACCCCCATCATTGCGCTTAATAATCATTGGCGGAGAAAAAGCACTGGTCGATCGACTGAAAACTTGGCTTGAGTGTGGGGAACAGCAAGTTCGTCTGGTGAATAATTACGGCCCGACAGAAACCACTGTGGGAGCAACGATATATGATTTATCGGTAGCGGACACGACATTGAAAGAGTTGCCGATCGGTCGTCCGCTTGGTAATGTCCAGACCTACATCTTAGATGGGAACAGACAGCCTGTACCCATTGGCGTTCCGGGTGAGTTGCACATCGGCGGCGCTGGTTTAGCACGGGGATACCTCAACCGTCCCGATTTGACCGATCAGCGGTTCATCCCCAACCCCTTTAGCAATGAACCGGGTGAACGTCTCTACAAAACTGGCGATTTGGCTCGTTATTTACCAGACGGCAACATTGAATTTATCGGTCGCATTGACAATCAGGTGAAAATTCGCGGTTTTCGCATTGAATTAGGCGAAATTGAAACGGCTATCTCTCAACATCCGTTAGTCAAAGAAGCAGTAGTCATCGCCACCGAAAATAACACAGGCAACAAACAAATAGTAGCTTATATTTCCCTCTCAACAGAAGTAACGCCCAACATTAGCGACCTGCGTCATTTCCTCAAACAGAAACTTCCAGACTACATGATACCAGCAGCATTCGTTATGCTGGATAACCTACCCCTAACCCCAACTGGTAAAGTAGACCGTCGCGCCCTACCCTCACCCGAATTACGACCAGACTTGGAACTCACTTTTGTCTCCCCTCGCACTCCTATCGAGGAGATACTAGCTAGTATCTGGGCTTGTGTCCTAGGTATTGAGCAAGTGGGCGTTCACGATAATTTCTTTGAACTCGGTGGACATTCCTTACTAGCGACTCAAGTTATATCGAGGGTGTGCGATACGATGTCCGTCGAATTACCATTACGCAGTTTGTTTGAAGCTCCCACGATTGCCGAATTCGCTTCGCGGGTTGAGATAGCGCTCAAAAACGGAAAATCTGTAGAAGCTCTGCCTCTTCTACCAATTCCAAGGTCAGAGTCCATCCCATTATCTTTCGCTCAAACGAGGTTGTGGTTCCTCGATCGATTACAGCCAGACAGTGCATTCTACAACATCCCGCTGGCGTTATGTCTTTTCGGTCAGCTCAATATAGCGGCGCTACAGAGTAGCATCAATGAAATTATCCAGCGGCATGAAGCGTTACGCACCAACTTTGCAATAGTAGGAGATCAACCCGTTCAAGTTATCGCCTCAACTCTTAGTTTTCAACTACAAGTTGTAAACTTATTGCACCTCTCTGAGAGCCAACGAGAAATTAAAGCGAAACGATTAGCTACGGTTGAAGTGAATCGACCTTTTAACCTGGAGCAAGAGCCTTTACTCCGAGGTACGGTGCTACAGCTAGGTGAAACAGAGTACCTCTTGCTGCTCACCATGCACCACATTATTTCTGATGGTTGGTCGCTGGGCGTATTTATAAGAGAACTAACAGAACTTTACCAAGCTTTCTGTACAGGAAAGCCTCCAGTTTTACCAGAGTTACCAGTACAATATGCCGACTTTGCCCTTTGGCAGCGGCAGTGGCTAACTGGAGAAATACTAGAAACCCAGCTTGACTACTGGAAGGAACAACTCAAGAACGCTCCGAATTTATTAGAATTGCCCACAGACCGACCGCGACCGGCTGTTCAAACCTTCCGGGGAGGATATTACCATGCAGTTCTTCCCCAGGAATTGAGCGCGGAACTTACCACGTTGAGTAAGCGAGCGGGAGTCACTATGTTTATGACGCTTTTGGCAGCCTTTGGGACATTGCTATACCGATACTCAGGGCAAGATGACATCGTAGTGGGGACGCCTGTAGCTGGTCGCAACCGACAGGAAATCGAACGACTAATCGGCTTTTTTGTCAACACCTTAGTGTTGCGTACTGACCTCAGCGATAACCCCACTTTTGAGCAGTTACTCAATCGAGTCCGGGAAGTCGCGCTGCAAGCTTACGCTAATCAAGATCTACCCTTCGAGCAGTTGGTAGAAGCATTACAACCAACGCGAGACTTAAGCTACACGCCTTTGTTTCAGGTGATGTTTGCTCTAGACAACGCTTTAGTGCCTTTTGTGGAACTACCTGATTTAACGGCAAGCTCATATTCACTAGAAATCGGCACAGCCAAGTTTGATTTGACCCTATCAATGGAGAATACTGTTGATGGATTGGTAGGAGTATGGGAATACAATGCTGACCTGTTTGATGAGGTCACTATCGCTCGGATAGCCGGACATTTCCAGACTTTACTGGAAGCGATCGCAGTCAATCCTATTCAACCAATTTCAGAATTGCCCCTACTGACACAACGAGAGCGCTACCAGCTATTAATTGAGTGGAATAATACAACGATTGACTATCCCCAGGATAAGTGTATCCATCAGTTATTTGAAGAGCAGGTGGCTCTAACACCTGATGCGGTAGCACTGGTATTTAAAGGGGAACAACTCACATATGGGGAATTAAACCGACGCGCCAACAAATTAGCTCACTACCTGCAAAGCTTGGGAGTTGGGCCAGAAGTTCTGGTGGGCATCTGCGTCGAGCGTTCCTTCGACATGATAGTAGGACTTTTAGGCATCCTCAAAGCAGGTGGTGCTTATGTCCCTATAGACCCCGCCTATCCAACTGATCGCATCGCTTATATGCTCGATGATTCACGACTGCCAGTTCTATTGACTCAGAAACAACTGGCCGCCTCTTTACCAGAACATCAAGCACGGGTAGTTTGCTTAGATTCTGATGGGCAAGAAATCTCTACTGTAAGTGGGCTTCCTCCCATCACTGACTTGACACCGGAGAACTTGGCTTATGTGATTTACACCTCTGGCTCAACCGGAAAGCCCAAAGGGGTTAAAGTTGCTCATCGAGGATTGTGCAATCTAGTTCAAACACAAATCAAGCTATTTGATGTCCAGCCAGATAGCCGGGTTCTCCAGTTTGCTTCCATTAGTTTTGACGCTTCTATATGGGAAATTATTATGGCTCTTTGTACGGGGGGGCACTTATATCTTGGAACCCAGGAAGAATTGCAACCGGGATCAGCATTGCTTCAGCTATTGCAAGAGCAAAAAATTACCCATGCTAACCTTGTGCCATCTGTGCTTGCGGCTTTGCCGGATGACGAGTTACCCGCTTTACAGAATATTGTCGTAGGAGGAGAGGAGTGTCCTTCTTTTTTGGTTGAGCGATGGGCAAAAGGACGGCGTTTTTTTAATCTCTACGGCCCAACTGAATCTACTGTCTGTGCTACTATTTCACAATGCTTTAAAGGTACAGGACTGCCCTCTATTGGACGACCGCTCGCCAATATCCAAATCTATATTCTCGATCGCCATAAACAACCCGTTCCCATCGGGGTTTCCGGAGAACTTCACATTGCTGGTTTAGGGTTAGCACGAGGCTACCTCAACCGTCCTGAGTTGACCCAAGAGAAATTTATTCCCAACCCTTTCAGCCATGAACTGGGTTCGCGGCTTTACAAAACAGGGGATTTGGCTCGCTACCTTCCAGACGGCAACATCGAGTACCTCGGTCGTATCGACAACCAAGTAAAAATTCGAGGCTTCCGCATAGAATTAGGCGAAATTGAAGCAATATTGAACCAGCATCCCGGTGTAAGAGAGACTACGGTTATTGCCAAAGATTTCGTTGCAGGTGATAAGCAATTAGTGGCTTATGTTGTTGCACAACAGGAAGGATCACCCACAATTACTGACCTGCGCGACTTCCTCAAACAAAAACTGCCCAATTACATGGTGCCGGGTGCTTTTGTTGTGCTGGAGGCACTACCACTAACACCGAATGGCAAAGTAGACCGCAAATTATTACCAGCACCAGACCTCAATAGTTTAATTCACAAAGGAGATTTTGTAGCTCCTCGGACTCCTACAGAAGAATTACTAGCGTCCATCTGGGCTATGGTTTTGGGAGTAGAGAAAGTGAGTATAAATGACAACTTTTTTGAATCAGGTGGGCATTCTTTACTGGCGACTCAACTGCTCTCAAAAGTGAGTCATACCTTTGGGCTGAATCTGCCTTTATCGAAGTTATTTGAAGCTCCAACCGCAGCCAGTTTTTCTAGCTACATTGAAGCAGTTTCTTGGGCAACTCAAAATATCGAAACGAGCAACACAACTATTAATAACCGAGAAGAGGTGGAATTTTGATGAATACAATTGAGTTTATTAATGATCTACGCAAGCTGGATATCAACTTATTTATGGAAGGCGAACGCCTGCGTTGCAACGCTCCTGAAGGGACACTCACCCCTGCTCTCAAGTCAGAAATTAATGAGCGTAAATCTGAAATTATCTCCTTTTTGCACCAAGCCAATAATCAGAAAAATGCCAGTGCGATCGCTCCTATATCCAGAACAGAAAACACCACCTTTCCTCTTTCTTTTGCCCAACAGCGTCTTTGGTTCCTAAACCAGTTACAGCCGAACAGCGCGTTCTATAATATTCCTCTTGGCTTGCATTTTAGCGGTCAACTCAATATTGCGGCTTTAGAGTCAAGCTTGCAATTACTCATCAATCGCCATGAAATCTTACGCACTAACTTTATTGCTGTAGACGGAGAACCCGTCCAGGCGATCGCTGCCACTAGAGACTTTACGCTACCAGTCGTGGATTTTCGTCCTCTGCCAGCAAGTGAACGAGAGATTGAATATGAGAAATTAGCTTCTCAGTCAGTAATGTACGTGTTTAATCTCGCCCAAGAGCCTCTACTCCGAGCACAGTTAGTTCAGCTTACCCCAACAGAAAATGTTCTACTGTTAACAGTTCACCACATTATCTTTGATGGTTGGTCTGTTAATATCTTTGTTCAAGAGTTAACCACAATTTACTCAGCTTTAGTTGAGCATCATGCACCAACTCTGCCTGAAATCTACCTTCAGTATGTAGACTTTGCTGTGTGGCAACGGCAGTGGTTACAGGAAGAAGTTTTACAGTCTCAACTCGCTTACTGGCAGCAAAAACTAGCAGGAATGCCAGCGTTGTTAGAATTACCAGCCGACCGTCCCCGACCTACTGTACAATCCTTTCGCGGAGAAACTCAAGTTTTTAAGATTGAGCAAGATATCAGTGAAGCACTCGTAAGTTTGAGTCAGCAGCAGGGGGTCACGCTCTTTATGTTGCTCCTCACAGCGTTTAAAGTATTGCTCTATCGCTACACCAACCAGTCCGATATTGTTGTTGGCACTCCAGTGGCGAACCGCCAGCACTCTCAAATCCAAGGACTGATTGGATTTTTTGTGAATAATTTAGTGCTACGCACTAATTTATCAGGCAATCCTACCTTTCTGCAATTATTAAAACAAGTTAGAGGAGTAGTGCTAGAAGCCTACGATCATCAACACTTACCTTTTGAGAAGTTAGTAGAAGCATTACACCCAGAACGTAACTTAAGCTGTACCCCATTGTTTCAAGTAGCTTTGGTTCTGGAACATGAACCCACATCTGCTGTTATTCTTAAAGATTTAACAATTAATCTATCTGAACCTGGAGAAAATCATACGGCTAAATTGGATTTAAGCTTATCGTTGTATAAAACTGAACAGGGTTTAACAGGGGCATTTGAATATAGTACAGACCTCTTTAATGCCACGACCATTGCCCGCATGATAGAGCATTGGCAAACGCTGTTAGCAGGTATTGTAGCGAATCCCGAACAAAGGCTATCAGATTTACCCCTTTTGACGGCGATTGAGCAACACAAGTTATTAGTGGAGTGGAATCAGACTGAACAAGATTACTCTCAGAATCTATGTATTCATCAAGTATTTGAAGAGCAGGTAGAACAAACACCAAATGCAGTAGCAGTAATCTTTAAAGAGGAGCAACTAACCTACCGAGAACTGAACGCCAGGGCTAACCGATTAGCACGCCATTTACAAACGCTGGGTGTAGGGCCAGAAGTTTTGGTGGGCATCTGCATGGAGCGTTCCCTAGAGATGATAGTAGGACTGTTGGGCATTCTCAAAGCGGGTGGTGCTTACGTGCCCATAGACCCAGCCTATCCCTCCGAACGCATTGCCTATATGCTAGATGATTCGCAGCTACCAGTTCTGTTAACTCAACAAAAACTGGTCGCCTCGTTCCCAGAACATCAAGCACGGGTAGTCTGCTTGGATTCTGATTGGCAAGAAATCTCTGCGATGCCCGAACTTTCTCTCATCACTGGTGTAACGCCCGATAACTTGGCTTATGTCATTTACACCTCTGGTTCAACAGGAAAGCCTAAAGGGGTTCTAATTCCCCACTCTGGTTTGCTAAATCTAGTTTTTTGGCATCAACACGCCTTTGAAGTAACATCATCAGACCGAGCTACCCAGCTAGCCGGAACCGCATTTGATGCTTCCGTGTGGGAAGTGTGGCCTTATTTAGCATTGGGAGCGAGTATCTATTTAATCAAGCCAGAGATTCTTCTCTCTCCAGAAAAGCTCCGCGACTGGGTGGTGGACAAACAGATAACAATTACTTTTGTCCCCACCCCGATAGCAGAAAAGCTGTTGTCTGTGCAATGGTCGAAAGATGTAGCTTTGCGGATCATGCTCACGGGTGGGGATAAGCTTCATCAGTATCCATCAGCTTCAATTCCCTTCAAGGTAGTCAATAACTACGGACCAACCGAGAACACTGTGGTCACGACTTCTGGCTTAGTTGTCTGCGATAGCACAGATAATACGTTGCCTCATATTGGTCGTCCGATTGATAACACTCAAGTTTATATTCTCGATCGTTATCTCCAACCAGTTCCTATTGGTGTTGCTGGAGAAGTGCATATTGCCAGCGTTGGGTTAGCAAGAGGATATCTCAATCGACCTGATTTGACGGCTGAAAAATTCATCTTCAATCCCTTCAGCAATCAACCCTCTTCTCGCCTCTACAAAACAGGCGACCTAGCCCGTTATCTACCAGACGGCAACATCGAATATCTTAGCCGCATTGACAACCAAGTAAAAATCCGAGGTTTCCGCATCGAACTCGGTGAAATTGAGGCTGTACTGGCAAACCATCCGAACGTGCGCTCAGTGACAGTCATTGACCGAGAAGATGCACCTGGAGACAAGCGCCTCGTAGCTTATCTAGTCTCTAGCCTTATTCCCGACCGCATCCCTTATCACAGTGAATGCCAACTAGAACTAAACGGTAACGCCATCACAATCCACACACAGGATATCTCCACTGGTGGCGTTGGTTTGGTAGGGGTGCTAGCTATCGAGCGAGGTAAGAGCGTCCGCGTGCATATGCAACTACCTGGAGAGAGCGAACCGCGCTGGCTTTCTGGGACAGTAGTTTGGTCGCGTCCACCACAGGCGGGGATTCGCTTTCATCTTACACCCAGCGAACAGGCTCAAATTGACCAAAGCGTAGATTATCAGTTGGACACTCAAGACTTGTGGAAAACTTTGCAGCGCACTGTAACTCGCAACCTGCGCCACTACCTGAAACAAAAGCTACCTGATTACATGATACCGAGCGCGTTTGTGCTGATGAAAGCGCTGCCGCTGACACCCAACGGCAAAATAGATACAAAAGCTTTACCCAAACCCTATTCAGCACATCAACAACTAGCCACCAACTTCGTCGCACCCCGCACTGAAGCCGAACAAACACTAGCCCAAATTTGGTGCGAAGTCCTCCACCTTCAACAAGTCAGTATCCACGACAACTTCTTTGAAGTTGGCGGAGACTCTATTCTCAGCATTCAAATTATTTCACGAGCCAATATTGCTGGACTCCAACTCACTCCCAAACAAATATTCCAACATCAAACTATTGCTGAATTAGCCGCTGTAGCAACTCCAACAGAAACCAATAAAGCAGAACAAGGTCTAATAACCGGGTCATTACCACTCACACCTATCCAACATTGGTTCTTTGCTCAAAATCTTCCAGAATCTCACCACTGGAACCAAACTTTTCTGCTAGAAGTCCCAGCAACCTTCAAGCCCAATCTATTACAGCAAGCCGTACAACAATTATTACTCCATCACGATGCTTTGCGCTTGCGCTTTACTGAATCTGAACAAGGTTGGCAACAATTTAACGCCCTACCGGATGAAATTGTACCCTTCTCCCTCATAGATTTGTCTGTACTGCCAGAAACTACCCAAACAGAAACAATTGAAACTATCTCAGCCCAACTCCAAGCCAGCTTGAACCTCGCCACTGGGCCAATAGTGCGAGTGGCACTTTTCCATCTAGGAAATAGTAAACCTTCCCGCTTATTGCTAGTTATCCATCACTTAGCAGTAGATGGAGTTTCCTGGCGAATTTTACTTGACGATTTACAGACAGCTTATCAACAACTCGAAACCGGAAAACCAATTCAAATTCCTGCCAAAACCACCTCTTTTAAAGAATTGTCTGAAAAACTAACCGAATATGCCAATTCGCCAACTGCCAGAAAAGAAGTAACTTATTGGTCAAACCTTTCCGCCTCAAAGATTACCCCTTTACCAGTAGACTATATAAGAGGAACCAACACAAAAGCATCAGCCCGTAATGTATCTGTATCCCTGAACAAGGAAGAAACTCGCGCCTTACTCCAAGAGGTTCCCAAAGCTTACCGCACTCAAATCAACGACATATTGCTCACCGCATTAGTGGAAGTATTAACTAATTGGACTCAATCTAACTCAGTTCTTATTAACCTTGAAGGTCACGGACGAGAAGAAATTTTGCCAGATGTAGACTTATCCCGTACAGTTGGTTGGTTTACTACTATCTTCCCCGTACTGCTAAAATTAGAAGTCACTAACAATTTAGGAGATGCTATCAGATCTATCAAAGAACAAATTCGTGCCATACCTAATCGAGGTATTGGCTATGGTTTGTTGCGCTATCTGAGCGACGATAGAGAAATTATTTCTTCCTTAAAAACACTACCAATTTCCGAAGTTGGCTTCAACTATCTAGGGCAATTCGACTGGGGGATATCATCTGAGCGTCTATTTAAATTAGCTTCTGAATCAATAGGCCCAGAACACAGCCAACTGGGACATCGCATTCATCTAATAGATATTAACGGTATCGTAGTAGAAGGTCAGTTAAACGTAGATTGGAGTTACAGTGAAAACTTTCACAAAAGTGCCACAATTGAAAGGTTAGCCCAACAATATATAGAAGCACTAAAAACCCTGATTGTACATTGTCAATCTCCTGATGTTGGAGGATACACACCTTCTGACTTCCCCTTAGCAAAATTAGACCAACAACAACTAGATAACTTATTGCTACAGTATCCAGCTCTAGAGGATATCTATCCTCTCTCACCCATGCAGAACCTATTCTACGCTCTGGGCGTGTTTGAGTCAGAGGTAGGTTTCGAGCAGGGGTACTGTACTCTTCACGGTAATCTTAATATATCGGCTTTCCAACAAGCTTGGCAGCAAGCGATCGCCCGCAACCCCATCTTACGTACCGCTTTTGTCTCAGAAGAGCTTGAAAAAGCACTACAAATTGTACTAAACCGAGTCAATTTACCTTGGGAGCAACTAGATTGGCGGGGACTTTCTTCGGACTCTCAGCAGGTGCAACTAGATAATCTTATTCAAGCACAGCGACAGCAAGGATTTGATTTATCATCAGCGCCACTAATGCGTGTGACTCTAATTCGGCTAGATGAAGATGTTTACGAATTAATCTGGTGCTTCCAGCATTTAATATTAGATGGGTGGTCTTGGCCTTTACTTTGGAAAGAAGTGTTACTTTTGTATAAAGCGTTAGATGCCGATCAAGAATTCCATTTAAAGAGCAGTCGTCCGTATCGAGATTATATAGCTTGGTTACAAGAACAAGACCAAGTAGCAGCAGAAATATTTTGGCGGCAAATGCTGGCTGGGATAACCAAACCAAATTCTTTAATAGTAGGTGATTCTGTTAACCAAGAGTCAGACTACGCACAACTGGAAATTCAGCTATCACCAGAAGTTACGCAAGAACTTGAGACGTTAGCGCGCAAGCAGCAATTAACATTGGGTACGATCGTACAAGGAGCTTGGGCGTTAGTGGTAAGTCGGTATAGCGGTGATGAAGATGTAATCTTTGGAACTGCTGTATCGGGTCGTCCTGCTAACTTGTCAGGAGTTGAATCAATGGTGGGGATGTTTATTAATAACCTACCAGTGAAAGTGATGGTGAATGGGGAGAGATTGCTTTTATCCTGGTTACAGGAATTCCAAGATAAGTTAGTCCAGTTGCGTCAGTACGAGCATACACCTCTAGTACAGATTCAGCAGTGGAGTGAGATACCGGGATATCAGCGTTTGTTTGAGAGTTTAGTGGTATTTCAGAACTATCGGACGGATGTTTTGGAACACCAGGATATTACTGGTATAAAGATTGGTAATGTTGGTGGGTCTTTGAAAACCAATTACCCGCTAACGGTAATGGTAGTGCCTTCTCAGGAATTGTCTCTAATTTTTGCATACGATCGTCATTGCTTTGATGAAGCCAGAATCACTCAGATGCAAAGGGATATGCAAACTGTGCTAGAAAGTATGGTGGCATTGAATGAGTTATCGCTTCAAGAATTCCTCAATATTTTGCCATTACGGTCCAATAGTAGGGTAAATCGCCCGGCAGTGACACCTGAACAGAAACGTTCTCAGCTAAAAAGTGCATTCGTAGCACCTAGAGATGCTATGGAATTACAGTTATCACAAATTTGGTCGGCGGTTTTTGGCATTCATCCAATAGGAGTGAATGATAACTTTTTTGATTTGGGAGGAAATTCTTTACTGGCAACTCAAGTTATCTCGCGCACTCAAGAAGCTTTTGAAATACAACTTTCTCTGCGTCATCTATTTGAAGCACCTACTATCGCTTTTCTGGCACAGGTGATACATACTGTACGTTTTGCACCTTCGCAGTCACAATCGGAGACTTTACAACCTCTTGTAGCTATTGAGCATGAGCCATACATACCGATGTCCTTTGCACAAGAGTATATGTGGTTATCACAGCAGTCTCGCCCCCATAGTTGCGCTTACAATGCGTCTTTGGCTTTACGTTTTAATGGCGAGCTTTCTCCAGAGATGTTAGAGAAAAGTATCAATAAAATTATCCGCCGTCACGAAATTATGCGGACTACATTTCCTGTCGTGGAGGGTCAACCTGTCCAGGCGATCGCCCCTGAATTGACTCTACCCTTAAAAATAGTGGACTTACAAAACATACCTTTGGCCAAGCGAGAAACTGAAGCTCTTCATTTTTCTCAACAAGAGATGAACTACCACTTTGACCTAGCTAATGGCCCGTTGATTAAGACCACCTTGGTGCGGTTGTCTTCACAAGAGCATTGGCTACTAATGCCGATGCACCATATCATTACGGATGGCTGGTCAATCGGTCTCTTTGTGGAAGAGTTAGAAACACTTTATACCGCTTTCTCAAAAGGTTTACCTTCACCTCTTTCTGAAATGCCGTTGCAGTACGCTGACTTTACTCTCTGGCAGCGGCAGCGGTTTAATGAAGAAGCCTTGGCTCGGCAGCTTAATTATTGGTTGCAAAAACTGGCTGCTCCTTTACAAACGCAAGAATACCTGCCGGATCGAGAACCAAAGCCCAATTCTAACAGCGGTCGCGCCTCTTCCTACTCTCTAGTCTTGAGAGAAAATATTGTCGCATCTCTCGAAGACTTAAGCCGCTCCCACAGCGTTACTATCTCCACCATCATCATTGCAGCGCTGAAGCTCCTCTTGTTCAAATATCACGAGCAAAGCGAAATTATGATAGTGGCGACCATTGGCAATCGCAGCACTCCAGAAATTGAAAAGATGCTCGGTTGCTTTATCAATGATGTGATATTACGATCGCAGCTTGACGACGAACAAACAGGAGCCGCTCTTTTAGAGCAGGTTAAACAAACTCTCAATGAAGCGATAGCCAACAAGGAGATTCCTTTACAACAAGTCATTGAAGCTGTCAAAAGCCAAAGAAAACTTGCCCTCTCAGCGAGCGTTACAATAGTTCCTCCTGTAGAGAGTCCTGACGGGAGGTTTGTATCTGAAATTGCATTAGGTTCAGACAAAGACCAACTGTGGGATGAGGAAATTCCCCTAGAACTTTATATTTCTTCATCTTCGGAGAAATCTAAAAGCATGGAAATTTATGTTCTTTACAGCACAGATTTGTTTGGCAGCGAAACTATCGAGCGGATGTTTAACTGCTATCAGAAAGTCCTGCAAAAGCTGGCTGAGTCACCACAAATGAAGATTGCGGAATTTGAGGTTTTTCAAGAAAAAAATCGAGAAGGTGTCGAATGACAAAATCCCTTGCATTCCGTCAAATGCGCGTTTTTCTTCTTGTCTGGTTTGGGCAACTGGTATCCCTCATCGGGTCGGGTCTGACGAGCTTTGCACTGGGAGTGTGGGTGTACCAGCGTACAGGTTCAGTGACCCAATTCTCTCTGATTTTGCTATCGGCTATGCTGCCCAGTATCCTGATTTCTCCGGTAGCGGGTGCCTTCGTTGACCGATGGAACCGGCGGTGGTGCATGATTCTATCTGACTCCGGCGCGGGGATAACTACAGTGGCGATGGCTCTATTACTCACCACCGGAAACCTTGAAATTTGGGACATCTACCTCGCCGTCAGCCTCAGTTCCGTCTGCAAAGCGTTTCAGTTACCTGCTTACACTGCATCCACCGCTTTGCTTGTTCCAAAAGAACAGCTTCCTCGCGCCAGCGGCATGGTTCAGTCAGGACAAGCGTGCGCCCAACTAATCTCGCCCTTGCTGGCAGGAATCTTGCTAGGAATTATTCAACTTGAAGGTGTTATTTTAATGGATTTTGCCACCTTCCTGTTTGCCCTCACCACCCTATTGTTCGTTCGCTTTCCTGACGCTAAAACTGCTGCCGTTCCAGTTGATGGAAAAGCGTCTCTCTGGCGCGAAGCAGTTGAAGGTTGTACTTATATTTTTGTTCGCCCCGGACTTTTAGCGCTACTAATTATATTCGCCCTCAATAACTTTGTTCTAGGAATGATTGAGGTTTTATTCACGCCATTGGTACTTTCCTTTACTTCTGTCACCGTTCTCGGAACTATTCAATCCATCGGCGGTGCGGGGATGCTGCTGGGTAGTGTAGTTATGAGTATTTGGGGAGGTCCCAGAATTTTAATTCGTGGCGTATTTGGTTTTGCGTTTCTCAGTCAACTGTGCATTTTAGCATTGGGATTACGCGCCGATGCCGCCCTTTTTGCTCTGGCTTTCTTCTTGTTTTTCTTCAGCTTACCTTTCATCAATGGCTGGTGCGATGCCATCTTACTCCGAAAAGTGGCTCCCGATATTCAAGGCCGAGTCTTTGCCACAATTAATATGATTTGTTTCTCGTGCATCCCCCTCGCCTATGTTGTGGCTGGCCCTCTAGCCGAACGAATCTTTGAACCTCTAATGGCGACTGATGGTTTATTAGCTGGAAGCATCGGTCAAATCATTGGCGTGGGGCCGGGCCGCGGTATTGGCTTGCTATTTATTACGATGGAAATTCTAGCTATAGGGGTGACAGTTGCCGTTTACCGATATCCGCGCTTGCGGTTTGTGGAATCTGAACTGCCCGATGCAATTTAGCGCGGCTTTAAAATCTTAATTGATAACAGTAGAAACTCTATTTTTTGGGAGATATCCTATGCCAACACTTCCCTTAATCATGTCTGACGAAACCCTCCGCGATGGCGAACAACAAGCTGGGCTTTTCTTTCCTTATGAAATAAAAAAAACTTTAGCCAAATTCATCAGCCAAGCTGGAATCCACCAAATAGCAATAATGCCAGCCGTTCACGAAACCGAAGAACATTTACTAAAAACCTTGGTAGCAGAAGGCTTAGGCAGCACCATGACGGCTTCCACAATGCTTGGTAAACAATTTATAGATCGAGCTAAAGCTTGCGGAATAGAACGAATTATCCTCTTCTATGCCGTTTCAGATCGCCTTTTACTTTTAAGAGATGCAGAAGTCCGCAATTTAACAGCGCACCCAGAGAAAATAGAGGATGACAATCTCCCTAATGCACTTGTCTGCCGCGTCCGTCAGAACATGATTAATAAAGTTTTGGAAAATCTGCGCTATGCTACGAGTGCAGAAGTCGGTTTAAAAGTAGAGTTTGCTGCCGAAGATGCCAGCCGGGCTGATTTTAACTTTTTAGTTCAGTGCATTCGCGAATTTCAACCCTACATCGAACACTTTGTCCTCTGCGACACAATGGGCATCCTCACTCCAGAGAAAACTTATATATGGGTTCGCGACATTCTAGAATTGGTCAACAATGCAGCTTTAGGAGTGCATTTTCACAATGACTTAGGCATGGCTCTCGAAAATACCCTCCAAGCTGTCATCGCGGGAGCTTCAATGATTTCAGGCACATTCCGAGGCATTGGCGAACGGGCGGGTAATATCCCACTAGAGCAAGTCTTAAATGGACTTAGATTGCGCTTTGGGATAGAAGTAGAGGGCATTAATTATGAAGCCCTCTCCCAAGTCACAGACTACCTCGATTCACTAGGAGTTCGTCCTGCTTCCCCTTACTCCCAAGCGGCCCTTCGTCACGAAAGCGGCATTCACGTTAACGGCTTCTTACGCGACCCACATAGCTACCATATTTTTCCTCACGCCGCGCCAGAAATTTGGTTTGGCAAATGCAGCGGTTCTAGCAATTTTCAATACCTGTTTGAGAAGCAACTCAACAAACCGCTTACTCCTGAAGATTACAACCGAATGCGAGACAAAATCAAATCCCTTTCCATTCAAGAGCAGCGGTGCTTTTCCCCAGAAGAAGTCGTCGAGTTATTCGAGGGAGGATTTTTCAATGACTGAGCCGTATCGCGTGGTAGCTCTCCCTGGCGAAGGAATCGGGCCAGAAGTGGTAGACGCTTCCTTAAAAGTTCTCCTGCATTTAGCACAACTAGAAGGGTTTTCTGTAGTTATAGACTATGGCTTAATTGGACAAGCTGCCTTCAATGAATTTGGAAAATTCTTCCCCGACCAAACCGCCCAACTATGCGAAGGTGCTGATGGAATTTTATTCGGAGCCGTTACGAGAGGCGGGATTCTCGAACTTCGCCAACACTTCGACTTTTTTATCAATTTTCGTCCCGTGCGTCCCTTTGAAACTTTATTGGATAAATCCAGCCTTCAGCCGCACAAAATTCAAGGAGCCGATATATTATTTGTTCGAGAGTTAGTAAGCGGAATTTATTTTGGACCATCAGGACGAACAGAAGACGACAATGGCTATTATGGCTTTCATACAATGAAATACTACGACTGGCAAATCCGCCGCATTGCTAAAGTAGCTTTAGGCAAAGCAAAAGAGCGCCGAGGTTTGCTTACCGTTGCCCATAAAGAAAATGCTCTGCCACAAATCCCTTGGAGCCGTTTAGTGCAGGAGGAAGCCGAACATTTCCCTGATGTTATAGTAGAGCCAATGCTAGTGGATAACTTAGCTATGCAACTCGTGCGGGAGCCTAAGCGATTTGATGTGATTCTAGCAGGAAATCTATTTGGGGATATCCTCAGCGATATCGGAGGAGCATTAGTAGGTTCCATCGGGTTATTACCCTCTGCCAGTCTGAACGAACGCGGGTTCGGTCTTTATGAAGCCATACACGGCACAGCACCAGATATTGCCGGGAAGGGTATTGCCAATCCTCTAGGAACGATGGGGGCAGTTGTTTTAATGCTTCAGCAGTGGGGGGAAACCCATGCGGCTATCAAGCTAATTCAAGCCATCGAAAAAGTTTTAGCCCTGGGCTACCGCACGGCAGACTTAGCTCCCCAGGGTCAAGAAATCTTAGTCAACGCGGAAACTTTAACCGAGTTGATAGTCCAACAGCTCGGTAGTTAACTTTGATAAACAAGCAGTAGGAAGAACTTATGACAACCGAACCAAAAGTGTTGATTTTTGGAGATGATATCAATACAGACGATATTATTCCGGCAAAACGGTGTACTACTGCCGACCCAGAGTATTTAAAGCAGTATGCTTTTGAACATCTGATTGGTGAAGGGAATCTTGTAGGCTATGAAGAAATCGAAGCCGGACGCAATTTCGGCTGCGGTTCTAGCCGAGAAAATGCACCTATTGCCATAAAAGCTGCTGGCATAAAAAAAATACGCGCCCTCTCTTTTGCCGAAATATTTTACCGAAATAGTATCAATATTGGTTTGACTTTAGAAGTTTACTCCCAGCCTAATAATAATCCCGTGGTCGAAGCTATTGTGAGGGCAGGCGGCTTAATTCCCTTTAACCAAAAGCGGCAGAAAGGTGAAATTTCTGTTCCTCCGAGTTCAACTTATGCTAGGGCGATGACTCTGACAGAAAAACTTTTGGCACGGGCGTCTGGCAATGCTTACGTTCAGCCGGGAGAGATGGTTTTTGCTAAAGTCGATTTAGCCATGTCTCACGATGCTGTAGCCGCACCTGTTGCTGATGTCTTTTACCAGAATTTTGGAGAAGAAGCAAAACTTTGGGATGCCAGTCGCGTTGTTTTAGTAGCAGATCACTTTATTCAAGTCAACGACGTGCGAGTAGACCCTAAAGCCACTTCTTTATACTCAGAAATGGTGCAGTTTGCCCGCTCGCAAGGCTGCCATTTGTTCGATATGGTTTCCCCAGGAGAAGCTGCTGGTATTTGTCACGTTCTGCTGCCAGAAAAGGGCTTCATTCATCCAGGTACAATTGTAGCGGGTACAGACTCCCACACTTGCACTTACGGAGCCTTTGGATGTTTTTCCACTGGAGTGGGAACAACGGATATGGCGAATATTTTTGCGATGGGGGATATGTGGGTGCGGGTTCCCCCTACCTTACTTTTTAGACTTGAAGGAACTTTGCCCAAATATATTGCTGCAAAAGACATCATCCTATTTATTCTCAGCAAAATTGGCTGTGACGGCGCTGCGGGGAAAGTCATGGAATTCCGAGGCAGTATTATCGACCAGATGCCAATGGAAGAACGCATGACACTCTCGAACATGGCGATTGAGTGCGGTGCAATGTGCGGGGTAATTGCTCCTGATGAAACAACTCGCCAATATCTGCAAAACTGCGGTCAAGATTTATTTGAGGACGTTGGTAGCGACTCCGAGGCATCTTATGAACAAATCTATCAGTTTGATTTGAGCGATTTAGAACCGCAGGTCGCTCGTCCCCCCAAACCAGACCAAGTAATTGGTATTAGCAAGTTAGGAGAAATTCCTATTACCAAAGCTTTTATTGGTTCTTGCACCGGGGGAAAACTTTTCGACCTCGCTCAAGCTGCTGAGGTGCTTGAAGGTCGCCGTATAGCTCCTGGTGTGAGTCTTTTTATCGTGCCCGCTTCTTTTGAGGTGCGCCAAAAGGCTGAGAATCTAGGGTATATGCAAATATTTGAAGCGGCGGGAGCCACAATTCTCAAATCAGGCTGTGGCGCTTGTATTAATGCCGGACTTGGGATACTTACTCAAGAAGAGACAGGGGTTTATGCGACCAACCGCAATTTCAAAGGGCGAAGCGGCGATCCAACGGCGAAGAACTATTTAGCTTCTCCCCGCGTGGTAGCTATTTCGGCAGTTGAGGGAAAAATTAGCGCTCGCCTTAGCGATGCAAGCGAATGAGGCTCTTTAGGGTTTGATGCTATATTTAGCAGGTAAGGCATAAAAGCTTCTGTCCTTTTTGTACAGCGCTTTCGCGCCTGGGAAAAGCAGTGCAGTTTCGATGCTATTTCCCAGGGGGCGATCGCCTCTGAAAAACTGTTGAGGTTTTCACTTTCCTGCCGGTGATGGTTGCGATCGCCAATTATGCGATCGGCGAAGATTAATGATGCCTCAGTCGTGCCGGTTGAAACGGCTGAGTCCCCATCGCCTCATTTATAAGGACTTACGCTATCAAGCTTAAGAATGTTTCCATCCATTGAGAACTGAACGGCAGAATTTGGTGGTCGATTGGTAATAGTTGCAGTAACAACAGTCACAGAGGGCTGGAGTGAAGTGTTGGCTTGAGATAAAGTGATTTTTGGGACAAGTAACTTAACCTGAAATTGAACAGAAGCAGTCGATCGCACCGTAATAGGATGCGGTGAAATATCCTCAACTTCTACGGTAGAAATTCCAGCATTAGCGATCGGAATGTTTGATTGATATTGATATTCATAATTGATATTAGTGGCCGTTGTATCTATTCCTACTTCAACACCGTTTAATTTAAAGCGAACATCGGTCTTCATATTGCTATCGACGAGCTAGCGAACTGTTATTGTTGTAGAATTTTGAGAACTTATAAGATTTACTCAGCAACAGGATTTGTAATTATAATTGTTTTTTTACAGTTCTGTAACTTTGAGAACTGTGGGATTTTTTTATCGACAAAACTCTAGGTATGTAAGAGTTATTAGTGCAGCCAATCAACAATTATGTCATAATGAGTTTTGTACAAAACAGAGATATTCCTATGAAACTGCATTTTCCAGGAATGAATCCTTATCTTGAAAATCCTACTTTGTGGTCAGAAGTTCACTCCTGGCTGATTATCGAGTTGGCCCGATCGCTTAATCCCTCACTCATACCCAAGTACCGAGCTGCTGTAGAGAAACGGGTTTACATGGATTCTCTACTGGTCGGTATTCCAGATGCCTCGGTTTTTCAACAAAACCCTGAAACATCGAGATCCCCGAATCGTGTAACAACTGGGGTTTTAACTAAACCAATTCGAGTAACATTGCCCCTGACTGAAGAAATCACAGAACGCTATCTAGAGATTCGGGAGGTCAAGACTGGGAAGGTGATAACGGTTGTAGAAGTTCTCTCACCCAAGAATAAACGAGTCGGTGAAGGTCGAGATAAGTACCTCACCAAGCGACAAAAAATTCTGGACAGTGCTACTCATTTAGTTGAAATCGATTTGCTCAGAACCGGAAACTTTATGCCGATGGTTCAAGGGATTCGATCGGACTACCGCATTTTAGTCAGTCGGGCTAATCTCCGTCCTGAAGCTGAACTTTACCCGTTTAATGTAACCGAATCGATTCCCCAATTCTTGTTTCCTTTGCAGCCACCAGATGAAGAACCTGTTGTGAATTTAGCTGAGATTTTGGAACAGGTTTATCAGGAGGCGGCTCTAGATTTGGCAATCGATTATTCCGTACAGCCCGTCCCACCGCTGAGTGAAAGTGACTTTCTGTTTGTGCAGTCTTTGGCAGAATCATCGGAAAGCTAAACCAGTTGTTGAAATTGTGGGATTTCTGGAGTAACAAAACTGTGTTTAAGTCGTGGGGTATGAAAGCAAATTGACTTCTAGCATCGAATCGCAACAAATCAAAAGTTATTTGAGGCAATTCGGCGCTTTGCTAAGGGGCCGTGGGAGCAAATCCAGCTCGCGCCAAGCAAAGAAATAGGGCGATCGACTGCTAGGGCAAAATCTACCAAAATTCTATAATCACAAACCTGAAAAATTGTCAATAATCCGTTGCCGCCGCGCTTCTAACCAGCCCTCTAACGCTTCTCGACGCTGTTGTGCTTTTGCAGCCCGCTGTGCGGCATCCGCTTCCTCGCTACGTGGCTTTTCCACCTTTATGGGCGTCAAGACAAACTGAAGATTGCGTTTGATTACTGTAGGGACAGCGATATCTTGAACTTCCCAAACAGGAGCCGATCGAGTTGAATTTTGTTGAGCCACAGAAAGGGAAATTCCTTGATTTTCTGGGGAGTGAATAACGTGGCAGTCTCGGTTAACCTGTTGAGCCATTTCCTGAAATTTCACCATCTCTGTCGCTAACTGCTCCGCCAGGGCGTTTATGCGCTCTGCCTGCTCTTGCAAGTGTTGCATTCTCTCTTTCACCTGCTGCTTTTGAGCTTCCTGCTTGTGCTGTTTTAGCTGTACTATTGTCTGCTCCAACCTCACCACATCTTCTTGTAGCGCCTTTAAAGCCGCGTCTGAGGCGACAACTGTAGGGGGGTGTTCGTCCCGATGGAAATATTGACTCGCCGAGCCGATCGCTGCGAACCGCTCCTCACTTTCTGTTACCGAAGAGTCGAAGATTTCCATAAGTCTATCTAACGGGACAATAATTTTTATTGTCCAGATATATAATCTACGATCTCAAATCTCTAAATTTATACCCCTAATTTGGCGTCTTTGGTTACGTCGTAAATGTGTTCTGATTCTGACATCTGAATTTTCGCAATATCTTTAGCATCCAGATCGCAGTTCATCAGATCCACCATGCGAATGCGACGGCTGTCGTAGGTGTGGAAGTAGAACCGCTTGCTTTTCAAATCGCAAGCTGAAGTCCAGGGCGTATAGGTATAGTCATTAAGCTTCGGAGTTTCTGGGTCTGAGGCGTGAAGCACTGAACCTCTAGGAATATCGAAATTGTTAAGAATGTGGAAAGCCTGAAGCACAGCTTTTTCTCCAGTTTCAGCAGGGTGCAGTCTTTGGAGATTTTGATTGAATACAACCGCTCGGATAAAGCGAGAAGGAGGTGTAAAATCTCCGGGCAAGCCTAATAAATCATTGGTCGGCTCAAATTCTTCCAGTTGAAAGTTATCAAGCTTTATTGATGCTACGTCTAACCGTGAAAGATGAGTGTAGTTGCCCAAGTTGATCGTGTGCCAATCGAAAGGGGGAGCATTCGTTATCGTGCCCAGCGGATTTTCATGCACCATTAGCTGGCCTTTCACATATTCAACCACGATGCAATTACCCGCGCTGTCATAAATGACATAATGAAGCGGTACGACAAAACCAAATTTTTCAAAAATAACATTACCAACCTTCAAAGTAGACAATGCCTTTTTGACCTCTGCAACTGTGGCGAACTGACTGAGTGCCCAAATTCCAAATTGATCGGGAGCGATGGTCTGGGGATAGTCTTTTTCCGACACTTCTTGATACTTGGCATATCTGCGGAAATAAAACATTCCAACCGCCAGCCCTTGTTCATTTAAGCCATCTATCGTTAGCAGCTCTTTTTTTGCATTTCCGCCAACGAATGCGTATTTTGTTTCCCAGCTCAATCCCTGAGAATTCTTATCTGGGGTTCTCCCCGTTAATTTGTAGTTCCGGGGGACAATAATAACATCCGATTCGAGTTCAACTCCAAAATCCACCGTTCGAGCACTAATAACAGAGTCATCTGTTGCCTTTATACGAATGCCGGTACACATTAAATCAATACTCCTTACTTATTTTGGATATACAGAAATCGGCAGTCAGCTAAGGATAAGGCGTTTCGCTTCACCTTAGAGACTTACTTCCCTCTTTTTGTGGTGCCGATCGCACCTTTTTCCCCAAGCACTAAATCACATCCGGCAGCTCATTTTCGAGTAGCCGCAAGCGAGGATACTGGTAGCCTACAACAGTTACTAGCATGACCATCGCTCCTGTGATAACAAACAGCAGACCAATGCCGCGACCTGTACCAGCGCCGATGATTTGTCCGATGCTTCCTGCTAACAAACCGTTGGCAGCCATTAAGGGTTCAAAGATGCGATCAGCTAGAGGGCCAGCAACGAGAGCAGCCAGCGGATAGGAAGACCAACCGATCGCGCGTCGAACTGCAAATACCCTTCCTTGCACCTCTGGTGCGACTTTGGTCTGCCAAATTGCTTGAGTGGAAGCTAGGAAAATGGCGACGCTGAAATAGGCACCAAACCCCGCAACAATAATCAGGGGAATGGAAGCCCGCAGTCCGAGGAGGAAAATGCCCAGACCGAGCAACAGCTCAAAACCTAATACCCCGTACATGCGGCGTTTCGGGCCTCCCCAAACGCTCATCAGAATGCTCCCGACTACCATACCGCTGCAAGCAATTGACTGCACAGTACCCAGCACTGTGACAGATGCGAAAGATAGGATTAGCGGTGCGAAAAGCACCTGAGCGATGCCGAGCGCCAAATTGCTGACAGCGATGAAAATCAGCAGCCCTAGCAGTCCCGGACGGGCGGTGATGTAAGTCCAGCCGTAAGCTATTTCTCCCAGCAGGCTTTGAACCCCGGCTTCTCTAACAGTATTAGTCTTGGCATCAGGGAAGCGGATGCTCAGCAGGGTTGCTAGGGAAAAGAGGAAGGTGGCAAAGTCGGCGAGGATGATGCCCTGAAGCTTTATGACGCTCAGAAGTCCAGCCGCCAGCATCGGCGCGAGGAACTGGGCGGCGGATTCTCCTAGCTGAATCATCCCGGAAGCGCGACCCATCTGCTGTTTGGGAACCAGTAAGGTGGTGGCGGCGCTATAGGCTGGCCATTGAAAAGCGCTAAAGGCAGAACTGACGGCGACTGCTAGATAGATGTGCCAGATTTCCAGGCGACCTGTAACCAGCAGAAGGGCGACGGCTACTGTACTCAAACTGGCACCGGAATCACTCAGAATCATTGCCCAGCGGCGGTTCCATCGGTCTATTAGGGCACCAGCGACGGGAAAGAGTAGGATCGCCGGTAGCCTAGCAAACACAGAAATGAGAGCAAACTGAGTGACTGAGCCGGTGCTTTCATAGACCCACACACCAAGGGCAAACTTAGTCAGACCCGACCCCATCAGGGAGACAAGCTGTCCGAACCAGATGAGAAAGAAAACCCGCATTCCTTGAGCTACAGGACGTTTTACCATCTTATTGATTCCCTGACTTGAGGTAAGTTGCTAGCTGTTGAGCTAAAAGCTGAACGTGGGGGGCTCGGAGAATGGCATAGTGATCGCCTGGAATTGGCTGGATATCTAATAAGCCGTGAGTTGCTAATTCACCCCAGCCTTGGGTTGGGTCAAGCTTTACTTGCAGCGGTTTGGAGCTAGCAGACAAGAGGGCCATTTTACCCGGATAGGGCTGGGGGATGTAGCTCAACATGGCTTCCCTGTTAGCTTGGAAAACCCGCATCAAGTGGCGCATTTGTTCTAAGCTGACTTCTGGCGGCAAAATATTGAGATTTTTAGAGCGCTCTAGGATGTAGTTCAATTGCTCCTCTGGTGGGAATTGTTGCAATTCATCAGCGGATATAGGCAGCTCTTTGCCGAACAGACCCCCCATATCTCTGGCAAGATGAACTAACAGCGAAGCCTCATCCATGTCCTCATACCAGTTAATAACAGCAGGTGCATAGCTGTCTATCAACGCTAGGAGGGCTACTTCTTCTCCGCGATCGCGCAACTGCTGTGCCATCTCAAAAGCGACAATGCCGCCCAAAGACCAGCCTCCCAGATAGTAAGGCCCAGAGGGCTGAATGGCCTGTAGAGCTTCAATATAGTGAGCTGCCATGTCCTCAATACTGGTTTTGGGTTCCTGTTCGCCATTTAAACCGGCGGATTGCAAGCCGTAAAAGGGTTGCTCCTTCCCCAGATGACGGGCGAGCTCGAAATAGCAGAGGACGTTGCCACCAACGGGGTGGACGCAGAAGAAAGGTGGCTGAGTCCCAGCCGCCTGAATCGCTACCAAGGGAGAAAATGGCACACAATCCGTTTGCTGGAGCACAAGACTTGCCTGGTGTTCGATTGTGGAATTCTGGAAAAGGCTTGCCAGGGGCAGATATTTTCCGAACTGCTGCTGAATAAGAGCCATCAGGCGGACAGCTAAAAGAGAATGACCGCCGCGTTCAAAGAAACAGTCCCGGACTCCAAGGGGATAGACATTCAGAACATCTTCCCAGATTTGTACCAGTTGCATTTCCAGGTGGCTGCGAGGTGGGACGCTGGTGGTTTCTAGACTGAGATGGGATGTATTCATTGCCGGAAGGGAGCGTCGGTCTACCTTGCCATTGGCTGTCAGTGGCAGAGCCTCTAGAATCACAAAAGCAGCAGGCACCATGTACTCGGGCACTTGCTCTTGGAGGAAGCGGCGCAGGTCGCTCCATGTGGGTGCTGGCTCCTGTTTGGGGACAACGTAGGCAACTAAGCGCTTGTCCCCTGGTGTGTCTTCCCTTGCTATAACGATGGCTGCACGTACATCGGGGTGTTGCGCCAGCAGGGATTCGATTTCTCCGAGTTCGATGCGGAAGCCGCGAATTTTGACTTGATTGTCGGTGCGACCAAGAAATTCGATGTTTCCGTCGGGTAGATAACGAGCCCGATCGCCGGTTTTGTAAAGGCGGGAATCAGGGTTGTTGCTAAAAGGATAGGGAATGAATTTTTCTTGAGTTAAATCTGGGCGGTTGAGGTAGCCTCTCCCCAAACCGGCACCGCCGATATACAGTTCACCGGCAGTACCAACAGGCACCGGCTGGAAGTGGGAATCGAGGATATAAATCTCGGTGTTTGATATGGGGCGACCGAGAGGAACCGTCTGAGAATCGCGCCTCACTTGCCCGCGCTTCACCTGATAAGTTAGTACCCCTACCGTCGTTTCTGTTGGCCCGTAGTGATTGAAAATAAGGCAGTCTGGCGCGTATTTCCACACTTTCTCCACTAACTCCCAACTCAGTGCTTCGCCACCCAAAATTAACCGCTTGCGAGGCAAAATTGATGCCGTCTGAGCGAGGAGTGCTTTTAGGTGAGAGGGAACGATTTTAAGGCAGTCGATCGCGTGCTGGCGAAAATATGCCGCTAGGGCTTTAGGATCGGTTGCCCGTTCTTGGGAGATGATATGCAGGCATCCACCTCCACATAATGCGGGGAAAATTACCGTGTTGCCCAAGTCGGCGGCAAAGGTAGAAACAGTGGCAAAACTCGCATTTGGCACGTTGAGTATTTGCTGGATGCTGTGGAGGTAATTGAGAAGCTGCCGGTGTTCGATCGCGACTCCTTTGGGGCTGCCGGTGGAGCCAGATGTATAAATTACATAAACCAGATTTTCAACCCTGACCGCACTGACTGGGTTCTGTTCACTTTCACGAGCGATCGTCTCCCAGTCTGTGTCCAAGCAAACTACATCCATCTGGCGAGTGAGAAGTCCGTCAACTAAGTGGGAACTCGTTACAAGCAGTGGCACCTGAGAGTCCTCGATCATAGCAGCCAGTCGCTGTTTGGGGAAGCCGGAGTCTAGGGGGACGTAAGCGCCGCCGGCTTTGAGAATACCCAGCAGCCCCACCATCATTTCTAAGGAGCGGTCTACACAGATGCCAACCCGCACCTCCGGTTTGACACCCAATTTTTGCAGATAGTGCGCCAATTGATTGGCTTTTGCGTTCAACTCGCGGTAGGTGAGTTGATTGTCTTCAAACACCACCGCTACGGCATCCGGGGTGCGTTCAACCTGGGCTTCAAATAGCTGGTGGACGCACCTTTGTTGCGGATACTCGGCTTTTGTGTCGTTCCATTCCACCAACAATTGATGTCTTTCGGCAGCAGTGAGCAGGGGTAACTCTGACAGCCTGCGATCGGGATTTGCAACAATCCCCTCTAGCAGAGTTTGAAAATGCCCCGCCATGCGAGCAATTGTGACTGCATCAAACAAGTCAGTGTTGTATTTCCATAACCCTATCAGTCCTTCCCGAGTGTTTTCAAAAGATAAAGTCAAGTCTAATTTCGCCGTGAAGTTTTCCACCTCAAATGGACTGACAGTTAAACCGGGAAGTTCTGAAGGAATTAATGGAACATTGTGGAATACGAACATCACCGAAAACAGAGGTGTGTGACTTAAGGATCGCGTCGGCTGCAATTCCTCCACCAACTGTTCAAAGGGCAAATCCTGATGAGCGTAAGCACCCAGCGCCACTTCCCGCACTTGCAACAGTAATTTTAGGAAGCTGGGGTTCCCGCTGAGGTCGGTACGCAATACGAGCGTGTTGACAAAAAATCCAATCAATCCTTCAATTTCAAGGCGATTGCGGTTAGCAATCGGCGTGCCTGTGCAGATGTCTGCCTGCCCTGTATAGCGGTATAGCAATATTTGGAATGCTGCCAGGAGCGTCATAAACAGGCTGACGTTTTCCCGTTTGCTCAAGTTAGCAAGTGCCTCACTCAGCTCTTTTGAGAGCGGCATGGATTGATGCGCGCCCCGGAAAGTTTGAACAGGAGGTCTCGGTCGATCCGTCGGCAGTTCCAACATAGAGGGAGCGCCTTGGAGTTTTTCTTTCCAGTAAGCTAAGTAGGACGATCGTGTCAGTCCCTGCAACCACTGCCGCTGCCAGTGAGCGAAGTCCGCGTACTGTAGGGTCAGTTCCGGTAGCGGTGAAGGCTTGTCACTACAAAAGGCTTCGTAGAGTGCTGCTAACTCTCGGAAAAATATGCCAGATGACCAACCATCACAAATAATGTGGTGTGCGTTGAGTATTAATATATGTTCATCTCGCTCTAGCTGCAACAGCAGGACGCGCAATAAGGGACCCGCAGCTAAGTCGAAGGGACAGTGAACTAGGTCTGTGGTTAATCGTTGGATTTCAATCTCTCGTTCGTCATTCGGAAGCTGCCGCAAGTCTATAAGGGAAATTGCAAGCTTCAGGGTTGAGGCAATAATCTGAATCGGTTGTCCGTCAACTTCCCTGAACGTGGTACGCCATAATTCGTGACGGCGAATAATCTCGTTTATACTCCGCTCTAACGCTTCGGCATTCAGGGAACCCTTTAGGCGCAAGGCTGCGAATTCATTGTAAGAGGGGTTAGTTGGATCGATCTGGTTCTTGAACCAGAGTCGCTCTTGGCCAAAAGACAGAGGCAAGTCCCCCTCTCGCGAGACAGGTACAAAGAGGAGTTCGGTCTCAATTGCGATCGCGTTGCTATGTTGCACCAACGCAAGCAGCTCTGCCTTGTACTCAGCCATTAGATCGCGCAGCTCCGGGGTCAGGACTCCTTTGGGAGCGCGAACGCGCAACTGGCCTGCATCAAACCACAATTTTACACCTCGTTGGGAGAGTTCATCCACAAAGTGATTAAATTTCATAGAGTGCGTGTGGTTTGTTAACAATTTGTACGGAACAGCTCCTGCCAAGGATGGGGGGAGCTGTTCAAAGTCTTAATTAACCGGAGACAATTTCACAGCTCCATTTCCTCTTCCTCGTCCTCATTGAGTTCAGAAGATGGGGGCACTGACATGATTATCTGCGTCAATGCTAATTGCTCTAGCAATAGCTCTGCGAGTTGAGAAATGCTCGGACCCCGCATGAGTTTCATTGTGGGCACGTCCACACTCAGATCGCTCTTGATGCGGTTACTCAGCTCGACTGCCATCAAAGAGTCAAGTCCCAAATTGGTCAGCGGTTTGGAGCTATCCAGCTTGGCGGCAGAAGTTCCCAATACCCGAGCAACTTGTTCGCAGAGGCGAGACTCCAATAACTGCTGGCGCTCTGCCGGTTCCGCTGCCATGAGGGCGTTGCGGAGCGAATCTCCTTGATTGCTGGAAGAACCTGGTTCTTCAGAAATGGCTTCTTCTCTTAGCAAATGAGAGAATCGCGGTAATGCCCCCGCTGAATGAAACTGACACCACTGCTGCCAGTCCATAGATATCACCCCTGTCTGAACGGCCTCAAGAAGAAGCAATTCTCCTAGAACGGAGAGCGCTTGCTGCGACAGCAGTGGTTTAGCTCCGATCCGGCCTAGATGCTCGCCTACTTCCGCGTTCTGAGCAACGTAACCAACATCGGCAATCATTCCCCAGTTGACGGTCAGAGCTGGCAGATCCATAGCGCGGCGGTGGTGCGCCAGTGCATCCAGAAAAGCACTGGCAGCCACATAATTTCCCTGTCCTGGGTTTCCCACTACTGAAGCAAACGAGGAGAAATTGATAAAGAAATCCAAAGGTGCATTCAATGTCTGCGCGTGCAAGTTCCAGGCCCCGATCGCCTTGGGAGCCATTACTTTCTGGAATCGTTCCTGGTTCTGTTGCAGCAGGACACCATCGTCCAAAACCAAAGCCGCGTGGATAATGCCTCGTAACGGCGGCATGGACTGCTCAATGTCACTCAGAACATCAGTCACCTGAAGAGCTTGGCTCACATCTGCTTTGGCAACTACCACGTTCGCGCCTGCTGACTCCAAGGTTTTTACGGCTGACTGGGCGGCTGGTGAGGCGGCACCGCTGCGTCCCATCAATACTAGGTGTTTAGCACCGTTTTTCACCAGCCACTGAGCCACGGCTAAACTAAACCCACCGAGTCCGCCGGTAATCAAATAAGTTCCATCAGCGCGAAATGTCACTTTCTCCTGTGTTGCGTCTGTTGCGGGAGCTACCACTACATCTGGGTCTTGCAAAGACAGCACAATTTTGCCAATGTGCAATGCCCTCGCCATGTAGCGGAAGGCGTCTCGCACTTTAAAGATAGAAAAGACTCGGTGAGGAAGCGGGTGGAGAGTTTGCTCCTCAAAGTATTTCATTAATTCCCGGAATAGCTCCCTGGCAAAATCAGGGCGATCGCGGAACATACGGTCTACGTCCACAGCGAAAAACGACAGATTATTCCGAAAAGGTCGCAGCCCCAGCTTGCTGTTTCCGTAGATATCCTGCTTGCCGATTTCGATAAAACGTCCGTAGGCTGCGAGTACAGAGATGCTTAAAGGAATGGCCTCTCCCGCCAAAGAATTGAGGACAATATCAACTCCTTTGCCCCTGGTGAGTTCCATTACTTCATCAGCAAACGCGGTGGAGCGGGAATCCATGACATGATGGACGCCGAGCGATCGCAGAAATTCCCGTTTTTCGGGACTGCCTGCTGTGGCAAAAATCTCTGCGCCAGCTTTTTGGGCCAGTTGGATGGCGGCAAGACCCACACCCCCTGCGGCAGCGTGAATGAGAACCCGCTCACCCTTACGGATTCGCCCCAATTCGTGCAGGGCGTAGTAAGCTGTGAGGAAAACGGCGGGAATCGTAGCCGCTTCTTCAAAACTGATATGTGCGGGCTTGCGTACCACCAAGCGAGCATCTGTGAGCGCATGACTGCTCAAACTGTGAGGGGCGCAGGCGATCACTTCGGAGCCGATCTCAAACCCTTCAACGCCAGAACCAATAGCAGTAATAATGCCGGCACACTCTAAGCCAAGCGATCGCCCTGAGTATCCCCCTTCTAAAGCTTCGTCTGATAGCATCCCCATTGCTGCCATGACATCTTTGAAGTTGAGACCCGCTGCACAAACCTGAATCTCAACCTCTCCCTGCCCGGGTTTGGGACGTTCAATCGCTCGCAGCGTCAGGTTGTCTAAAATTCCAGGTTTGGAGATTTCTAAACGGAACGGTTGAGACTCTACAGTTACAACCTTTTTCTTTTCTGGGGTAATATCGGCAGGCGACACCGAGATCAGGCGATGGACATACCGTGCTTCCCCCCGCAGGGCGATTTCATCTTCCCCTTCATCTGACCACAATTGAGCAAAAAGCGACTGAATCTCTGTGGGGGAGCAGACGGGGCTAATATCCACCTTCGTACACTGGAGATTGGGAAATTCATTATTTATCACCCGACCTAAACCCCACAAGGGAGACTGAGCCACCGAAACGGATTTGACTGATTCTCCTACCGCCTGCGCTCCTTTGGTTACCAGTACAAGACGAGGGGAACTCCCTACTCGCTCCAACGCCTGAACCAGGTGCAAAACACTGAGACAGCCCAGTGGGAGCGAATCTTCTAGAGAAGCAACTGTGGTTTCCTCCATCGGCGTTATGTCCAGACTCCACAGGTGAACTATTCCACGACAGGCAGGCTCAGAGACACTAACAGCCTCTAGGAGTTGCTGCATATCCTCTGGATTTTCTGGGCGGATTTGGAAAAAGCTGGCATCAAGGCGCTTGAAGCCATCTCCAGGCTCGATGAGAATGGGAGTTTCTGAGCATTCTTTGAGTGCGACTGCCAACTGCTGCCCAACCCCAGAGCGATCGGCAAAAATCAGCCAGCTTCCCTGCTGTTCGGGTTTCGCGGTTACAGTTCGCTCAGGTTGAGTTTCTGGCTGAACTTGAGGGCCAGTAGCCAAAAACACTGTATGCACGGAATCAATTGTCCCATCTGTATCTGAAATGCTAGCCACTTCCTCAAACCCGACCTTGGAGAGCAAATCTTGCCACTTTGGCTCTGGAAGCAGCGGGTGTGCTGAGCGCAAGTCGAGATCGGAAAACAGCCACCAGCCCTTGAGCATTCCGAAAACCAGATCGACCCAGCGCGGGGCATTTGTCAATTCCAGAAGCACCAGCAATCCCTCAGATGTTAGAAGCTGCTTGACGTTTTCTAGAGTCTGATGCAAGTCACGAGTAGCGTGCAGTGCGTCTGATGCCAGAATCAAATCGAAGGAATGGGCGTCAAATCCCTGAGAAATTGGGTCGGTTTCAATATCCAAAACCCGGTACTCAATGAACGGATAATCGGTAAATTTCTGCTGGGCTGTGGTGGCGAATACTTGGGTAATGTCCGTAAAGACATATTCGCTCTGTTTTGCTGGTAGCACAGGCAGCACGTAGGATGTCATTGAGCCCGTCCCCGCACCAATTTCTAAGATTCGCACTTTTCGTCCTGACGGTAAGCGCTCCAGTGCCGCCCGTATCGCCTTCTGAACTAGCAGATTATAGATACGAAAAGTGGGCGAGTCTTGGTACAGATGCTCAGATGTTGCCAGAGAACCTTCCGGGAAAATCAGTTGCAGCGGATCGACTTCACCCCGCAACACTTCTGCCAATTTATCGCCGCACCGCAAGAGCAGCATCAACTCGGCTTGATAGGCAGGAAATCGAGTCAAAAGGGCTTTCCAAATCTCCTGCGGTTCTTTGAATTCTGGAACTTGGCAAACCTCCCACTCGTTCTCTACTCGACGCAGCACGCCATCTTCTTGCAGAATTTCCAGCATTCGCCCTAGCAAACGGTGATGTTGGGATACTACGCCCAGTTGCTGGGCAAGAGTTTCTACGCTTATGCGAGTAAGCAATTGTGGCTGCCAGCCGAGCTGTCCGAGGGCTTTGACAATGTAAGCGGCAGACAAAACATTTATTTGCGGCTCTACCGTCGAGTAGTAATGCTTTCGTCCTAATTGCAGGCTTAAGCGAGCCGCTCCGTTTTGCAGACTGTCGGCGAGAAGCCGGGGAGAGGGCAGATAATCAGCAGGCTGGCGAGCTCGCCCGGTTCCGGGGTGTGTTTTCAATTCCCATTGGTATTTGTAGAGATAATCCTCTTTTTCTGTAACCTCCTGCGCGTTTCCTAGGGACTTGCAGCAGAATCCCTGAATTTCTACCAGCACGTTGCCAGTTTCATCCAGCAGTTGAATGTCTCCCTTAATCTGCCGCTCGTTTTGCTCCACCAGACGGGCGTAACTCCACACTTGAGCTCCGGGAGGACTGTAAACGCGAAGTCGTTTTATCTGAATCGGCAGGTAGGTTCCCTTGGATGATACGGTGCCAATAAGAACCTGAAAGCAAGCATCCAAAAGAGCCGGATGCAACTGGTACTCTTTGACTTCTTTCTCTAGCCCTTCAGGAAGTTGGAGGAGTGCGATCGCTTCAGAGTCAGCACACCAGAGTTGCTCGATTCCCTGGAAATTCGGGCCATATTCCAGTCCCATTTCCTGGAACTGCTGATAGAGATCGCTCTTGGAAATTTCGCCAGTACATCGGCTGCGAATCTCATCCAATACAACCGACTTGGGGGCGTGGCCATTCTGTAGCCTTTGCAAGTTGCCAGTTGCGTGTCTCACCCACAACGATTCTTCACCTTTGACTTGACTGTGGATGTCGAAAGAGGTTTGACCCTGGCGATCGACACTCAACTGAAGTGTTGACGGTTCATCTGCTAAAAACAGCGCCTTGTGAAATTCAAGGTCTTCTAAAACATAAGACCCTTCACCGAGAATTTCCTTGGCAGCAGCCAGCGCCATTTCTATATAAGCTGCCCCTGGATACACCACGGCTCCTTGGATGCGATGGTCATCCAGATAAGTGAGGGGGTGCAAGTCTATCGTTGCATTCCACTGCGGCTGAGGCGATTCCAGACGGCTTCCCAGCAGCGGGTGTACCGGCACTCCCAGCACCGTTCTCTGGTAAGAAAGTCCCAGTCGAGATTGCAGTGATTCTTCGGACTCGTTCCAGTAGCGTTCTTGCTGCCACGGATAGGAAGGCAGGCGAACGAACTGACCTTGTGGATAGAATCGGTGCCAGTCTACCGGATATCCCAGCGTGTAGAGCTTGCCAAACGATCCCAACATCACAATCTGTTCCGGTTCTTTGCGCCGCAGCGAAGGCAGTGCCGTTGCTGTTTTGCCTTGTTTGGCAGCGCACTCAGAGATGTAACTGGTCAGGACTGGATGAGCGCTAATTTCTAGGAATAGGTCATACCCGGCTTGCAATAGTTCCTCTACTGCTGTGACAAACAGCACCGGATTCCTCATGTTTTGCCCCCAGTAGACCCCATCAATTTCTGGTCCTTCAACCTGCTGGCCAGTGACGGTAGAGAATAGAGGAATAGTAGCTGCTTGGGGATTAATTCCTTGCAAGCACTCTGCTAATTCCGTCTTTAGAGGCTCCATTAAGGGACTGTGATAAGGCACTTCCACCTGCAGGAACCGGCAGAAAATTTCTTTCAGTTCTAAAGATTTGGCAATTTCTTCCAAAGCACTGCCATCTCCGGATAGGGTGACGGAACTCGGGCTGTTGACGGCTCCTACAGAAACCCGATCTTCATATCCGGCGAGAACCAGAGTAGCTGACTCTAACGACAGCCCCACCGCTAGCATTTTCCCTGTTCCTGCCGTTTTGGCCTGCAACCGGCTGCGGTGGAAAATCACCCGGACGGCATCTTCTAGACTCAGAACCCCGGCAAGGTGGGCTGCTGCTACTTCGCCGACACTGTGACCGACAATCGCTTCAGGGATAATGCCCCAACTGCGCCATAAAGCAGCGAGTGCGACTTGCACAGAAAAAATCGCACACTGAGCAATTTGGGTAGAGTTGATGCGAGAGTTTTCCTCGGATGCTGTCAGTTCTTCCAATAGCGACCAATCAGCATATTGCCGCAGCAATTCGTCGCACCGTTGAATAGTTTCTCGGAATACGGGTTCTTCTGACAGCAACGTCCGCCCCATCGCCCACCATTGCTGTCCCATGCCAGAAAACACGAAAGCCAGTTTGGGCTCGGAGTCTGGAAATGAGCGACCGTCCGACATTCCGGTGCGAGTTTCTCCTGCTAAAAACGCTGACAGGTTTTCTGTTAGTTCTTCTTTGGAATTCCCCGCCACTGCCAGTCGGTGGCTGTGATGGCCTCGGCGCAGGCTGGCTGTGTAGCAGATGTCGGAGAGTGAGAAATCTTCTGTTGTTAAAAAGTCTTTATAAGCTGCTGCTAATGCCTTAAGTGCTTCAAGAGAGCGAGCTGACAGCGGCAATAAGAATGATTTTAAATTTGGAATTTGGGACTTGGGATTAATTCCGCCTGTAGTATTTTCAGGGGCTTGTGCGACCACTATGTGGGCATTAGTGCCGCCAAATCCAAAGGAATTGATGCCGGCAAGGCGCGGCCCTTTACCGTTAGGCCAAGGTTCCAGGGCTGTCGGTACGCGCAACCGCAATTCCTCAAATGGAATTTTTGGATTGGGTGTCTCAAAATGCAGAGAGGGCGGAATCTGCCGATGCTTTAGAGCTAGGGCTAGTTTGATTAATCCAGCAACACCTGACGCTGATTCCAAATGTCCGATGTTGCTCTTTACCGAACCGATAGTGCAGTAGTCTCCAGCAGGCCGATTTTTCCCGATCGCATTTCCCAGCGCGTTTGCTTCAATCGGATCGCCCACAGGCGTGCCGGTGCCGTGAGCCTCGATATACTGTATTTGCTCTGGTGAAATGCCTGCCAGCTTGCAGGCTTCCCGGATAGCGGCTTCTTGAGCTTGTCCGCTGGGAACTGTGATGCCATTGGTTTGACCGTCCTGGTTGACGGCACTGCCTCTGATAACCGCATAAATCGGATCTTTGTCTGCAAGCGCTTGAGATAAAGGCTTCAAGAGAACGACACCGGCTCCCTCGGCGCGGACATAACCGTTGGCTCGCTCGTCGAAGGTTTTGCAACGCCCATCAGGAGAGAGCATAGATGCCTTCGAGAATCCTATGGTTATTTCGGGTTTGAGCATGGCATTTACGCCGCCTGCTATTGCCAGCGCCGACTCTCCATTCCAGATACTTTGACAAGCCAGATGGACTGCAACCAGCGCAGAGGAGCAGGCGGTGTCAACGGCCATACTCGGCCCTTTGAAGTTCAAAATATAGGAGATGCGATTGGCTGTGACACAGTGAACGCCGCCTAAATTTGTGTAAGCGTTAATCGAGTCGCGATCGCTCACACTTAACTGAATGTCGTGGTAATCGCTGCTCGATATGCCAATAAATACTCCTGTTTTTGACCCAGCCAGATTTTCCGGCACCTGCCCCCCATCTTCCAGCGCTTCCCAGGCTACCTCCAGCAGCAGCCGTTGCTGCGGGTCCATGCTTGATGCCTCTCGCGGAGAAATCCCGAAAAATTCCGCATCAAATTCGTCTATTTTATCTACGAAGCCGCCCCACCGGGTTCGGATTTTTCCCGGTTTTGTTCCCTCTGGATCATAAAAATTATCCAAGTTCCAGCGATCTTCTGGCACCTCGGTAATAGCGTCCACGCCATCTCGCAGTAATTTCCAGAAGGCTTCGGGGCTGTTGGCACCGCCAGGGAAGCGGCAACCCATACCGATAATAGCGATCGGTTCTTTTTGCACGGTATTCATGTTTTCTGATGTATTTTGAGTCATTAAAGTGTTCCTAAGATGTTGTTAGTTAATCGAGGACAAGAAATGGCGGTTATGCGATCAGCTTCTGGGGCAGCAGATGCCGAAAAATTATAAAAAAAAGTCAAGGCTCTATAATCCAGGCACGGCAAGCTATCGCCTTGGCAAAAGTGTTCAGTCCTGGCTAATTATCTATTGGTCAAACCCAATGATTTGTAATGCGAATGCTCTTTTACTACGAAAGGTATTTACAAAAATGGGACGCTTGCGCTTTCTTGAACATTAGAGAAATTCCTACAAAATTCCTGTCTTTTGATTTTTTTAGATGCAGAGCGCAGGGAATTTTATTGGATTGAATTTGCAGCGCCTTTTCAGCGTCAAATATTTTAGGGCAAACTCGTCCTAATAATAGGACACCAATTTCTGAATCAAGCCACTATTGGAAAGGCGGGAGCAAGCGTTCGACAGTCGAATGGTAGGTGCGATAGATCGCGAATGTGCGATCGCCCGTTCTCGAAGCCAATATGCAGCAACGCCGCTGTCTTTTTCGCAAGTAAACCTGTGCACCCTTGGTTCCCTATGTAGGTCGCTAGTTTTTAACAGCTTCATTTTTGTCACCTGCCTAAAGACATACTTAATCTACCTGTATAGATAAATGCCTGTCAAGGGCAAGAACATAAAGTTTGCATGAAGAACCAGAAAAACGATAGAAAAAATCAACATTTCCTGACTTGAGCCTGATTTAGGGATACCCGTTTAGGGCCAAAGTTGGGGTGCGGGCCGTCAGGAGGGCGCTTGAAAAATGCACGCCGAATTCTGGAACTGGCGTTTTTACTTCAGAAAATAAGCGATCGCGAAAGTGCCCCTAAACGATGAAACGTAAAGCCGCCTAAGCGAAAAGATTGCTAGAGGGGCATTCTTACGGGGGGTTTTTAAGGAGATGACAGATTACCCTATAGCTGTCTTCCAAGGAGCGAACCTCGACTTTTCGTTGCTTGAAATGTCGCAAACTCGTTAAATTTCCAAGAAAGTGACAGTTATAGAGTTAGATTGCGATCGCTCATTCGCTTCAGACGGCAGTGTTTGCGAATAGGCGTTAAATTTTTACAGTCTGTAGATTTTCTTAATATAAATAACCAAAAAAAGGGTTAGACCCCCTTGACAGGCATCTATCTAAAGAAATAGAGTTTGTCTATCGGAACAGAAATATAGTTGGTCTATCGAAAGATAGAAGACAGTTAGCTGGTTCCCAACTAATTGAGAAAAAGTATGGCCTCTGTCAGCAGGTATTGCATCATCACCAGGTTGAGGATAAAAAATTGAATTCTGACACATCTATCCTTTCAGAAGGCTGCGATCACGGAGCCGCCGCCAGGGGGCATCGCCGGTCAGATATGGGTTAAATATTTTAGCCACTGGCAGCAGTAAGTAGGTAGGCGCTGTAAAACACAATTATGTTAAGGATTGTAAAGTATCCAAATGCTAAGCGTGGCTAAGTTAGCCCTGTTTACATATTGTTACATAGCTCGGTTTAATCGCGCTTACCTACTTACCCTCGATTATCTTTATCGTTGCTGCATAAAGTGAATGGGCAACCCAACCGTGCATTGCTTATGCTGTTGACCGTGAGCGTCGGTTTATGACGGCTCCATTATCTTTAGCTGTACCACTGCTTTCTGCTTCATTTTCGTTTTGTTACTTGAGTATTTAATATTTTTGTGGAGAAAAGTACAATGTCCGGACATCAATCAAACTTATCTCTGTCTCAATATGGATACGATGTGGTTGTTTCGACAACACAAGAGTCCATTAATGCAACGATGAAACAATTTTTGGATAAATTTGAGGGCAAAGACTTTATCAGTTGCTATGTATCCCAAGAGCAAAGTGATGGGACTAATACAGATGTTCCCGGAGATTACGATCAATTATCCAAAATAGCGGGTATGGATCTATTCTCTATTCCCACCACCACTAATCAAACGGCTGCTCAGAAAGCTGCTGCTGATAAAGCTTACGAGAATTATTTTTCGTTTGCTTTTAAAGCCACAATGGGACTACCTAATTTTTCTCTTGAATCAATCCCAAACGTAATCGTTTTAGATAAAGGTTCGGTTCTAGTCACTTATAATTTGTTTTTCAAAGACTTCAAGATTTTAAATGCCCAACCTCAACGACGTGGCTATTCTTGGACTAATCTATCCCAGACAGACGCAGCTGTACCTTGGGTATTTCAGTTTAATGTGAAATTAGACTTGAGTTCTAGTGATAGTGCTTTTAACCATTTACCAGAGAGTGTAAAACGAAAAGTTAAAAACTTAAATCCAGATTCAGCGTTTAGTGTTCAACAGTTATATCTTGATCTGAATACGGCGGGACTAGAATCTGCTCCTACAGTAGTGGGTTTGGAACCCACTAGCAATGCCTATATATATCTAACAAAAGTATTTATCAATTCCTATTTTAAACAGTTGCAAAAGCAGCAAAGTCAAGATCCTGCTAACCCCGATGGAAATATTCTCTTAGGATATTCGATTAAGCCCACAAAACCATCAACAAGAACCTCATCGATCATCCCTACAGATCTAACATTCATGGTATCTCCGTTCCGTGATGAGAATGGAGTACCAACAAAAAATTATGATCTGTACACCTTGAATTATTTGGTGATGTCTGACAATCACCATATGCCTGCTTATGCTGAGTTTGGATGGAATTGGGTCGAGAAATCAGAAGAAAGGGACTACGCTGGAACGATAACAATTAAGAAGGGAATTTTTGTCTTTTTTCTTAATAATTTGATGTCGCCATCCATAGAAAATATTTGCCAAATTCCCCACGTTAAAGTTAAAGTACCTAATCCGGTCGAGATCGAATATTCTTGGGGCTTAAATCCCGATCCAAACTCTTACACTTATCAGATTGTAAATGATGACACCTCACGTGTATTAACATTTTCTTACCACAAAGAAGCAAGCGATAGCGATACCTTTGTGCCACTTTGGGGGAACCTTTCCTTAAAGTATGATATGACTTCTGATATCTATTTTGAAGGCAATATAATCAGGAGTGTAACAACGGCTAAATTACGTCTTCATATAAATATACAGGGAGGTGTTACAGAAGGAGATTATGTTGTATACAAGACGGAAAATTGCTATCAAATTAGCGTTGATGCTTATGGAATGCTGAACGTTTCTTTGCAAAAAGGTTCGCCAAAATTTACTGACAATTCAGAAACTCCAGATCCCAGTGGATGGTCTAAATTTGTCTCGCTTGGCGATATTAATGATATAGTCAATTCCATAAAATCTAGTCTCCAGGGTTGGTTTAAAACATATCTTGAAGGTCACGATTCAACAATCTTAGCAATGTTAAGAGGATCGGCTGTATGGGTATTTCCGGGTGGGAAAACTTTTGCCTTCAAAGATGTTTATTTCTCAGATCATCAGGATCTAGTTGCCCATGTCACCTATCTAGATCCAGAACAATCCCTCCTGTTTAGGTAGCAAAGTTTTTGGGCAACAAATTCAAAAAATATTGTAACCGTAAAGAAACCGTAAAGAGGAAAAAATCATGTCAGAAAAAATCACCTTTTCGTCAGAGTTAATGCCAAATTATAAGCAGGCTGAGGTAGTTGCACCAGATGCACAGTTTGAGGCGTTGCAAACCAATGAAGGACATTCCCTGCTTTTTTCGATCGGAACAGATAATGTCTTTTATTTAACAAGGGAATGCGTAGATCACCCTACAGGATGGGAAAAAACAGATTTAAGTAGTAGCTTGTCTCAATATCATAACGGTTTACCCGTCGTTGCCAAAACATTTGCTGTTTCACAAAGCATCAATAATGACAACGTTGACATTGCTTTGGCAATCACTGTAGCAGGACAAGATTATTTATATCTGGCACAAAACAATTCCAACTCCGATATTTCATGGAGTCAAAGTGCCAACTGGTTAATTATGCCATTTGACGATAAAGATCATTCTTTTCCAAAAATTGACATTGTTGACATTTATATTGCTCAATCCCATAACGGGGAATATATTGTTGTTGACATTATCAAAAATCCAGATGATAGTCAAAAATTTGTTTTTAGATATTACATCGACCCAACTAAAAAAATCACAGGGCAGATTTGGAACGCACACGATTTACCTGCCAACCTAGAACCAGACCAAATCAAAAGTTGTTTGGGAAAACGGTCGAAGGAACGAGTCGAAGGTATCTATACTTTGGGCAATATAGATAACAAACTCGAACTGATTTATACACCTCTCTATAATTCCTTCAACCCTCGTGTTCCCGCCAATCCCGTCAGGTTGGTTACACCGCCATCTGCTTCTGCTATTGCGGTTGGAGGGGCAGCCGATGGAAACTTTACCGATCTGTTTGTTGCTGGGGATAAAGCACTCTACTATTTTCCCTACGATCAACAACAAGATGGGAAAAATGGGATCAAGGTTTTTGAAAATGATATTTTCCTTGATGTCCAAAAGCTATTTGTTCATACAACCACTTCAAAAGTTATTGTTTGGGGCTTGAACAGGGCGCAGGAAATCTTTTATACAACTTGCAACAAAACGGATATTCAAAATCTATCCGCTTGGAGTTATCCTCTTGCTTTGTTAAATGGTGTTGAACAAGTTACACCTTATGTAAACTGTATCAATGATGGCAATACCTTTTTTGCGAGTATCGCAGATAATAAATTGAAGAAAGCTGTTCAATCTCCAGAAACAACTATCTGGAAGTTTCAGGACATTACTCTTCCAGCTTTGAATACGACGAAAGCACTAAAATTTAGTTCATACACTACCCAAATACAGGTTTCAGATGCAGACAACCAGCCTATTGCTAATGCAACTATTTCTTTAAGTGCTCAAACGCGAACTGGCTTCTATATCAACCATTCATACTATATTCTCGATACTACTCCCATCCCGATAAAAACCGATAAACTTGGAAGTATCACCATTGTGGAATGGGTTGATAGCCTGCAATGTACACAATTAATTGTAACGGGAAGCAACCGTGAGTCCATTCACATAAATCCAATGGATACACCATTTAAAAAAGTAGCACAACTAAATACAGTGGATAGTTTAAAGAGTGCTAAGATTACTAACTCTGACGGTAGCACAAAACCATTGGTTGGTGGCAGCATCAAGGAGAGTGATTTACAGGCAGTTGCAGACATCAATAAAAACTTGTTTAATGCTTATTCAAAACTTGTTTCCTCATCAACTTCAAATTCAGTGGCAGCCATGATAGTGCCAGAGGTTACATTAGCCTCAGTATCTAACGACTTTGGGGATGCTATCGTGGTAGCCTTTGGAGACTTATTTAACTGGTTGAAATCAGGTGTCGAAAGCGTCATTCAATTTATAGAAGATCCAGCAACAGGTGTCTGGCACTTTATTGTGACCATTGCAGGGAAGGTATATCGGGCTGTTATAGATACTGTAGAAACAGTTATGGGGGCGGTGGAATGGGCGTTTAATGCTATTAAAACTGCCATTGGATATCTAGTTAAATTTCTAGAATTTCTGTTCGAGTGGGACGATATCAAGCGCACTAAAAATGTGCTGAAGAACCTGACGAAGCTATTCCTCGACCACCAGGTTGATGAGATTGAGGGAATCAAGCGCGACTTCGACACAATGATCGCCTCGGCTCAACAGGCAATCAACAGATGGGCGGGCATCGATGACCTGCCGGGGCTTGGGTCTGACGGGACTGCAACGGTCAACAGCAAATCAACTCCGTCGGCAGGTCAAAGTTCGCCCGTTTCGCTGCTCTCCTACCACTTTCAAAATAATGCCCAGAACGCCACGCAACTTAAACCTCCGTCGCCTCTAGAACCACCTTCAAATCCAATTGATGTTCTCATGCAAGCACTGGAGAAGGAAGGGGATACACTCGGCAACGCCCTAACTACTTTGCAGGCTCTTGCTGAGAAAGCCCCCACCATGAGCGTTGTCGATCTGTTCAAGGCACTTATCGGGATTCTCGCCGACGTAGTGCTGGAAAGTGCCAAAAATGTTATTGATGCTTTGTTTGACATTCTTTATGACATCGCTAAGGCCGCTCTCCAACTGTTTGACACTCCGATACACATTCCGGTGATCTCGGACATCCTGAGCGAAATTGGCATCTCAGAGTTTTCTTTTCTCGATGTCGCCTGCTGGGTCGCAGCGGTGCCTGTGACCCTCGGCTACAAAATCGCGCACAACACAGATCCATTTCCCGACAACGATGAAACGTCATTTCTGATCAATGTGACCAATTTCCAGTCTGTCGTGAGTGCATTCTCTGGCTCGACTCCCCTCGCGATGGCAGCGACATCCGTGGCTGGTGCGCCTGATAGGTTAGGCGTACCATCATCGTCAGCAGCCGGACCAATTGCGCTGTCGCCAAGTGTTTCCCAAGCCGTTTTCGTGGTGGGACATGCTGTATCGGGAATGTGTGGGCTCCTGTCTGCTGTTCTGGATTCCGCAGAAGCGGCTGCAGAAACTGGAGATAATACATTTGCATTTCCATCGGGGGTCGTGGCCATTGTTGGTGCCGCTGGCCAAGGTTTAGCCAACTTACTCGTACCCTTCGATCCAATCCAGCAGCCCGCTGTTCAGTGGATCAACCGCGGTACAGTCATGGTTCGGGTGCTTGCCAAAATCATTTTTTCCGGTCCCGCACAATCCAAGTTCAAAGGAAGCCCGAAGCTTAGCCGTCTCAGTGTGGTCGATGGGCGAGGCGTTGGTGCGATCGTGGATGGTGTGCTCGTTATACCAGCCTTATTTTGCTCTTGCTGGCACTTCTCCGAGTTGTCTCAGAAACCTGCTGATCGTTCTCGGAGCATCGCCATCGTGGACGAAATCAGCAACGTCATGTCCGACCTCGCCCGGTTAGGATATACTGTGGCGGTCAATTCCGAGGCAGAGGTCAAGGTGGCAGCAATTGTAGTGATGGCTGTTGCTGATGTGGTGTGCGGTGGACTGCAGATCGCGGTTTCGGTAATTTGAGATCGCTGCGCCAGTCCGGTGGTTGAATTCAGATTCATCCCTCTTTTGTCACTACAGGGAGAGTAAAATAAAAGATTAAACTCCCAAAGCCTTTGAAACCAATGGTTACAGCACCTCGTCCGGCTACACCGACAGTAAAGTTCATAGATGACTATTGCCAAAACTATCAACATCTGTTTTCGGATGTCAGAAATTATGAAGCCTTCAAACCGTTACATCTAGGACTGCTATATGATACATTTGGTTCGCAATAAGAAATCATTTTATCAGAGGGAATTGAGAGCTATAAAGCTTATCCAGCAACCGCTTTAGGCTCGTTGTCGCCCCCTGAAACTATTCCCTTTTGGCATTTGAGCCGCCAGGAAGCGTCGGTATGCTCATAGCGAACGAGAAAAAATTGTGAGGATCGTATTTAGTCTTGGTTTCCCTTAATTGGTTTAGATTTTCCCCATAGTAGTATTTTAATAGGCTAAGGCGATCGTCTAATTCCGAAGTTTGGCGATTATCTAATTCCGAAGTTGGAGGTACAGGAATATCTCGATCAGCAAAGTTGATAAATGCTCCCTCAATTAAGCCAGCATGGTCAAGATTGCTTCTAAAGTTTTCTATCCATTGAATGTATTGAATGGATTCATCTTTTTGAGAAGAGGATTCTTCAGGCCACCATACTTGAAACTGTAGGATGAATTCTTTGTCTCGATAAAAAAACGAAGACGAAGACGGGTTCTTTGTTTTAATCTCTCCACCCAAGCTATGAATACTTAGATAAGCTGCTGCTTTTGGAAAATCATCATTGTCAATAATAAACTCAATAATTTTTTGGGAAAGATTGTTAATATCAGTACCTCCTTTGGGAAAGGCAGAAGAAACTTTATGTAGGAAAGATTCACCTCCACAGGTTGTTGAAAATGAAGCAGCGTTTAAAGCATTAGAACTTCCTGGTGTGATAGTTTTGTTCAATGGCTGCAAGGTGAACGCTCCTAAGTCACGAGAGTTCCATTCAGCTTCTCCATTGTTTTGTTGAGCCTCAGAGGGCGCAGGAAGAACGCCGTTAAGGACTGAAAACGCCTGATGTACGCTTAATTGAGGAGAATAATCAACTGATTTAAAGAATATGATACCATTTCTTTCGATATCCTTTAATTCTTGTATAAAGTCATCTACAGCCTTATAGGCATTGTTATCGTTACCAAGGCATTGAAATGTTATTTTGAATGTGGGGCGCTCAACCTTCTTATCATCATCGTAGTGACTAACACGAGCGAATGAAGTAATGTTATGGTCAAATGTTTCTAACTTGTTTAAGTAGAAAGCAAGCAACTCTGTCAGTAAGCTTTCATCGTTTGAGGAATATCGGAGCACTACCAGCCATACACTTTGGGACTTCATTAAGTTAAATTTATACTTTGTGATAATCCCAAAGTTACCACCACCACCACCTTTTATAGCCCAGAATAAATCGCGATATTCATTATCGTTATCGTTACTGGCACAAATAATGTTCCCGTTTGCAAGTACGAGTTCAACTTCTTGCAAAGCATCACAAGTTAGACCACCTTTTCTAGCAAGCATACCCCAACCTCCACCTTGAACGAGTCCACCCACATTAACCGTGCCGCAGCCTCCACCAGGTAGGATATAGCCGTCTGATCCCAGCTCTCGGTTTATATCTTCTAACTTAGCCCCTGGCTCTATGCATATTGTTGTAGCACCATCAGAGGTTGAGACCTCAGGGGGCAAGATTTCCTTCATGTTAGAAAGATCGATAATCACAACGTCGTCAGCCGAACACATCCCTTCGTGGTGATGCCCACCCGAACGTATACGAACGGACATTTCTTTAATTCGACAAAAGTTTACAACTTGAACGACATCGGAGCTTTTTCCACACTTAACAATACAGTAAGGTTTATAGCTAAACCTTGCATTTCTAATCTGGCTCTCTTTACCATAAGCCTTGTCGTAATAACAGATCACATCAACATCTGGGGCATTTTTGTGAAGTTTTGTTTTAAAAGCCTGACAATCCATTTGACAATCCATTTTGATTAACCTGTAAAATTGAGGAGTATTTGATGCCAAAATAAAAATATCATACCTATACAGCGATCGTCAATAGACCGAAAAGTTTTGCGATCGCTCATTCGCTTCAGACGGCATTGTTTGCGAATAGGGGTTAAATGTTTACAGTCTGTAGATTTTCTTAATATAAATAACCCAAAAAAGGGGTAAAACCCCCTTGACAAGCTCTATCTAAAGAAATAGAGTTGGTCTATCGAAACATAGAAGACAGTTAGCTGGTTCCCAACTAATTGAGAAAAAGTATGGCCTCTGTCAGCAGGTATTGCATCATTACCAGGTTGAGGATAAAAAATTGAATTCTCACGCATCTATTTTTTCAGAAGGCTGCGATCGCTCGTCAGATAGGAGCCAAACATTTTGGCAGCAATGGCAACAGTATCAAGATTATCTTTATCGTTGTTGCGTCAAGTGGATGGGTGGAAACCCAACCTATGCGGAAGATGCGCTCAGTCGGGCGATTCTGAAAGCTTGGGAAAAGGCGCAAAAGTTTGCGGGGGAAATTGCAAATTTGAAGGCTTGGCTGACGACGCTGACTCGTAATCTTTGCGTGGATATTCATCGAGAACACAGTCGGGGCGCTCAGAGAGTTGAGGATATAGAAGTTTACGCATTTCTGACTATCGAGCAATTAAATAATTCACAAATTGACTTTGGAAATCGTCTATCTAATAATAGATAAATCAGTTTTTTTTAGAGGAACCATTCTGAATATGTCTGACAATCTGACCCATTTCAAGTATGCGGTTATCGGTGCTGGAGTAGCTGGCACTTATTGCGCGTGGCGTCTTAAAAAGAATAACCCAAAAGATAATGTCGCTCTATTTGAATACAGCGATCGCATTGGTGGAAGACTTTTAACCACCCATCTGCCAGAAATACCCAATGTTAATGCCGAATTAGGAGGTATGCGTTTTATCCCTAACATACAGCCACTTATAACTTCCCTAATCGGAAAACTCGGACTCGCCACACGCAAATTTTCCATGGGAACAGAAGAGGATCGTTCGGGATTGAAAAATTACGCTTACTTGCGAGGAAAATACTTACGCATAGGGGAAATGAACGACTCGAAAAAAATTCCATTTAACGTCAATTGGTGCTTCCGGAACATGAACCCGGATCAAATTCAAACCCAGGTTATGAAGTTACTGGTTCCTAACTGGAAGGAACTGTCTCTCGACGATTGGTTTAACGTTGAAGTATTTGGAAAGCCCCTATGGGAATACGGTTTTTGGAATTTGTTATTCCGAGTTCTAGATTCGGATACCTATGCTTTTTTAAAATACGGAAGTGGCTACGATACCAATGTTTCTAACGGGAATGCAGTCACGCTGTTGCCCACTGGTGGAGAGTACATCTCGACAGTTGACTACATGACGCTGGTTGATGGTATGGACGCTCTTCCTAAAAAGCTGGTTGAAGAATTTCAGCGAGAAACAGATCGGTCAGCATTTTTAAACCATCGTCTAGCCAGAATACATCGTCAAGAGAATGGAGTCTATCACCTGGAATTTGTCCGCACTCATACAACGGCAAACAGGGAAACAAAAGACATCGAGCCAGATGAAAGATATTTTTGTCTGACCGATCACATAATTTTAGCAATGCCGCGCCGTTCACTCGAACTGATTGAATGGGACTGCTGGAAGAAGAACGAATTCTTGCGTCAAAATCTTGATTCGGTCTTGATTCAGGGAGCGATAAAAATATTTTTAGCTTATGAATACGCTTGGTGGACTGGATTGGGTTTTGGTGCTGGACGTTCGATTACAGACCTGCCGATTCGGCAAACTTTCTACTTTAGTGAGTCTGACAATATATCGAACAAAAGATCGTTGCTCATGGCTTCTTATAGTGACCTCGAAAGCTTACCTTTTTGGAAAGGCTTAGAAGATAAAGGCTTGAAGCGAGCGCTAATTGCAAAGAGAGATGCCAATAACGGAGATGCCAATAACGAGTTTGAATCAAAATTTTTGCCCGGTCCTGAGGGGCATCGAATAAGCAGACTAATGGTGAATGAGACGCATCGACAAATTGTAGAATTGCACGGGCTGAAAGAACTAGAAAAACCTTACGCCGCTGCTTATCAAGACTGGAGCAAAGATCCCTTTGGCGGTGCGTGGCATTCGTGGAAGGGAGGGTTTAAATATAATGATATCATGCCAAGAATGCTGCATCCTGTTCCTCAAGAAAACGTGTACATCTGCGGTGAAGCTTATTCAAACGATCAGGGTTGGGCAGAAGGAGCGCTGGAAACAGCAGAATTGGTACTGACAAAGAAATTGAAAATACCGCCGCTTAAAGACGTTTCAGAGACCTGGTCTCCCGATCCGCTCAAGCGAATGAGATATCCTTCTTGGTTCTCGCAAGGCTGAGAATGAAGAATCGAGGTTGAGCATTCCCGCTCGTCAATGAATTCGATTATTTAACATAGATTGGCGGGAATATTTCTCCATAAATAACTATTTCATAATCCTTTCGCTGCTTTTGAGGTGCAGCTACTCCAGCCAAAAATGCCACCCTAATTTTTTTGAAAAAAAGCAAAATTTGTATGAGCAACTGCACAAATTCAGGTCAAAACAATACAAATCAAAACCAAAACGACCCAAATAATGTAACGCTATTTGTTCTTCAAGCACTGAAGCAAGAAGGAATTGACCACATTTTTTTAGTGCCTGGTACTACCCTCGCTCCCTTTTTGCCCAATTTCTCCAAAGCTGGCATTTCGGCGATCGTGACCGCACACGAAGCTGGTGCTGCGTTCATGGCAGACGGCTTTGCGCGAGCGCGAGGGGGATTTGGCGTTTGTATGGGCATCGGCGGTCCCGGCATAACCAATATGATAACTGCTATTTCAGCCGCCTATTTTGATCGCTCGCCCGTACTGGTTGTAGGCGGTGTCATTGAGTCAGAGTGGCAAGGGGACGGTGCTTTTCAGGATGCTAGTCCGACCGGCATAGACGAGCGCGAAATTTTGCGTCCAATTACTGTTTGGGCAGAGCGCGTCCCCTTGGCTGAAAAAGTAGGAGATTTCTTACAAAAAGCTATTAGAGCAATGCTAGGCGTCGAAAATCGGCCCGCTTTTATCTCGATACCGAGAGATATACAGCAAAAGCCAGTACCAGCCAAAGCATACAAGCCGTTACGGTTGCAAGAACCAGCCAGGATACTCGATCAAAAAGCCGTAAAACAATTGCCGGACATTCTCCGGCAGGCCACGCGGATAACAATTTTAGCAGGTAATGGCTGCGTGCGCTCAGGTGCTGGCGAGGAGATTCAAAAGTTTGCGAAAAAGTACAGCATTCCTATTGTGACAACCTTGCGGGCCAAAGGCGCTATTTCCGAAGACCATCCGCTCTCGTTTGGATTTTACGGAAGTGGCGGCAGCCTGCAAGCAAACAAAGTGGTGATGGGATGGAAAACTGATAACAACAAGATAGAGATACCTAATGCCGAAGTGCTGCTTGTGCTGGGTGCGACGCTTAATCAAAACAATACTTACTCTTGGAACAAGGACTTCGTCCCCTCACAATCTCTAGTTCGTGTCGATATTAACCCCAACATTGTCAGCGGCAAGAATTATCAAGAAACCTTCATTAATGGCGACGTCAAAGAGTTATTTCACTGGCTGCACAAACATGAAAATCTGTTTGATGCAAACTTGAAAGCCAGCAAACCGCAGCGCGAAGAATGGCTCCAGACCATTCGTCAGACGCCTTACTACGACTACCTAGAGACTCAAACGAGCGATACAGTCCCGATGCACCCAGCACAAGTCATCGCCGAATTGCGGAAAGCAGCCCCGCGCAATACTGCTATAGTCGCCGATTCGGGAGCGCATACGTTTTTTGTGGGTCACTACTGGAAGAGTTACGCTCCGAATGAATGCTTAACTTTAACAACGAGTGGACCAATGGGCTACGGCGTGGCGCTAGGTGTCGGTGCGAAGTTTGCGCGACCCCTTCAGCCTTGCGTAGCTGTTGTAGGGGACGGCGGTATGCTGATGCACGGCATAGAAATCCAAACAGCGGCGCGTTATAAGGTACCGCTGATCGTGGTCGTAATCAATAACAGTGGTTTGGGTAACGTTTACATCCATGTCGAAGACGAGGGGCCTAAAGCCCTCGAATTAACCGAGCTGCCCACTCATAACTGGGTAGATTTTGCTCGCAGTTTAGGGGGCGATGGTATCGTCGTCGAGTATCCTGACAAACTCGCTGAAGCTTTCAAATGTGCATTTGCGTCCAACGTTCCCTTTGTAGTGGATGCGCGGTGCTGCCTGAATGCCAAACTCCCGAACGAACCCTCCGGTACACCAGCAGCATAGATATCAGATTTTGCCTACACTCCCTAAATAAGCTGTTTCGCATTTAAATTGTGATAACAGCATTTCCTTTGTTTTTAAGTTTTCGTCCCCATTTGATAACCAATCCTCCTTCATTTAAAAGCTTATGCAACAAAACTTCTAATTCTTCAATTGATTTAAAAAGTCGATTAGCAATATATTCTTTGGCTGAATGCCATACCAATTCAATCAAGTTATAGTCTGGGCTATATTTAGGTAAGTATTCCAGATGAATATTAGGCATTTCTGTTATTATTATGTGGATATAGTCTTGTTTCTTGTGAAAGCTGGCATTATCTAATACGATCACTATTTGACACCCTTTTTCTGTAAAATCTTCTCGATTGTTTCCCGCTTCTACCCATTCACTTATTAAATCTTGATAAAATAGTTTCAAGACTTTATAGAAACTGTTAGAGTTACTTTTACTAAGAAATTCAACAAATCTCTTTTTGTCTGAATACCTGATTGCTCCCATGACATTCACTCTTCCTTTTCTTCTATCTCCTCTCACTTTTTTGCGATGTCCTTTTTTGCCCCACGTCTTCCTCTTTATCACCCTTAAACTAGGGCTTGCTGAATAAGTAAGGGAAAAGTCTGATCGGGATTGACCATCTATTCAAGCTCGCTCGAACATAAGTTTGTCTTGTCTGAGATTTGCTAACTTATAACTTTTAATAATAACAAACCCGTAAACAGGTGTTGTTTTCGATTCTTGGCAAAAAACGACACAAAAAACCTGTCTAAGCCAGGTAGAAAGATTCATGACCAAAAAAGTAATAGCAATAGCAGTCTCTGAAGTATTAGCAAGTTTTGTCATCACGCGAGCGAGGCTAAATCTTCGTTTCGAGACTCCAAACTTTCCCTCAATTGAACTCCGAATTTTCTCATCTTAAGCGAGCCTGCTTCTTTTTTTCTTTGCTGACATTTGCAGGGGGTCTTCCTAAAGGTGGTCCGCTGATTCTAATACCTCTTTCTCTACACCAAGCTCGGTTCTCTCTTGTCCGATAAATGCGGTCAACATGAACCGATTCAGGATAAGAGCCTGTAAATTTATAATAAGCTTCTATTTGTGCTTTGAAGTCTCCAGACTCGTTAAAGTTATCCCAACTGAGCCGATCTAAAAATACGTATCCCTCAAAGTAACTCGCCGAGAGTTTGGCTCCAAACTCTACTGGTTTTCCTGCTTTTCCTCTCACAATGGGACGGAGATGTGGTTGGCTTAAACTGACAATTCTGTCTGAAATACTCTGTTTTTTATGTTCAGCTAGCCAGTGTTGTTGGCGATAGACCTCAGTCACGACTAGCAACATCTTATATTGCCTTTTATTCAGACTCCCTAGGGCGTCGGTTCAGTATCAGGAGTTGACAAAACAAACTGGAAATGATATGTGAATTGAAAAGCCTGTTAAATTCTCAGAATCAGAAAGAAGTAAGAAACCTTATGCGCCCTCACTTATGGCATCCTCCAATTGAACTCTCAGCAACAGAAGCGTTGATTATCAAACGCATTAAACGAGCCAAGTTATTCACCTTTCTAAGGGCTCAACCGTTCATTCATATTTAATGATGAGTTTCAACAAGAACTTGCTACAATTTTTAAAGACAGCACAGTCGGTCAGGGCCCAATTCCTCCTGCACAAATTGCCAAGCGCAATTATTCTGCAAGCCTACTTAGGCATTTCTGACGATGAAGTAATTGAAGAAATGCTCATGGATCAACGTTGGCAGTTAGTTCTTGATTGTCTCAATTGTGAAACTCCTCCTTTTAGCAAAGCCACTTTGGTGAGATTCAGAAATCGCTTAATTAAAAAAGAACTAGACCAACGCTTAATTGACCGCACCGTAGAAATTGCCAAACACTCATGGTGGATTTGGCTCATCTCAACTCAAAGCAGCTTTAGATTCTTCCCCGTTATGGGGAGCTGGTAAAGTCGAAGATACATATAATCTCTTGGGTCATGCTTTACGTAAGGCGGTGAGTACGATCGCCCGTGCTGTGCAGGGGCGGGAGCCAGCAGAAATTGCCCTGGAAGCAGGTGCACCCATCCTTAATAGTTCCAGCTTAAAAACAGCCTTAGACTTAAACTGGGATGACCCAGGAGAACGTCAAAATGCACTCTTAATTATCCTAAGTAGCTTAGATTCTGTGGAAGAATGGATGCAAAGCCAGTCTGATTGTGATGAATTTGAAGTAGTCCAAGAGACTCTGGATGTTGCCCGAGTGATTGAATCTCAGAATGTAACTTTCGACTCACAAGGCGTTCCGAGTTTAAGTAAAGGAGTAGCTAAAAACCGTCGCATTTCTATTGAGGACGCTGATATGCAGCATGGGCGTAAAAGCCGGTCTAAAAAAATAGATGGATATAAACGCCACGTTCTTAAAGATTTAGAAAGTGGTGTAGTTTGCGCGGTGGCGTTGACACGCGCCAATACTCCTGAATCTGCTGCTACAATTGACCTAGAACGTGACTTAAAATTTCAAAATATTCACCTATCCCAGTTACATATCGATCGGGCTTATTTATCCAGTCATTGGGTGACACAACGGGATGATAAATTACAGATATTTTGTAAGGCGTGGCCGGTCAAAAATTCTGGACGGTTTGATAAAAATTCTTTTTTTCTTGACTGGGATACGCATTTAATTCGCTGTCCCAATCAGGTAAGTATCCCATTTAAACCCGGAAAAACTGTTCATTTTCCTTTGAGTGAATGTGCCATTTGTCCTCTGAGAAAAGACTGTACAAACAGTAAAAGAGGACGTAGTGTATCAATTCATCCTGATGAAGCCTTAATGCAAGAGTTGAGAGCACGTCAATCCACTGCTATTGGTCGCCAAGAATTGAGAAAACGTACTACAGTTGAACACTCTCTGGCTCATATTGGCCATTGGCAGGGGAATCGTGCTCGCTATATTGGACTGCGGAAAAATCTTTTCGATCTACGGCGAGTCGCTGTTGTTCATAATCTTCATGTCATTGCTCGAATGGATAAGGTTCGGCCAATTACACCGGGTGTAGAGTCTAACTCATTGACCAGGTAATTGCATACATCTCTTTTCTTGTCAACTCTTAATACTGAACCGACGCCCTAGGTCAGCGCCTAACTCTACGAGCTGTTCAATCCCACATTCCGCACCCCAACTGTCACATGGGGTGCGGGTGGGCTGTAAATTCTGGTTCGATGGTAAGCGCGCCAGCCGAACGATACAGTATAAATGCTTAAAAATAGACCTGCCAGACACAATAATTCATTTATTTTGCTGGAGTATTAAACATCGCTCCTCAGCTAATTGCGACAGGCAACTTTCTTGATTTCTGTTGAGAACAAAAATACCAATGGAGCTGCCGTCAAGCTGACGAGTTCACCTACAGATGAATAGAGCAAATTTGTATGCTTAGGCTCGAAGCGATCGCGATGCCGAGAGCAAAAAAATACTCTTCAAAGTAAGTAATACTGCAAAATATCGTTGTTAATATCTGTTAATCTAGTAAATAATAACTGCGACAGGTATTTGGGAAAAAGCTGAGAATCTGTAATCGCTCGTCAGTCAAATTGGAGATTTGTTTGACTGAGGATATCGTTAATAAATGAACTGCTTGAAAGCATTGAAATATCCACCGCAAGGTCGGTCGAGCGGTTAATTGGCCTAATTGATTTTTCAATTTCGCCTGTGACTGGACGAGGCGGGAGCGTAAATGTCTTTGTGCTAAGGTATAAACCAACAGGCATAAACCCATAATTAAAGCCAGGGATTCTATTCTCTCACTCGATTTGAGAAACACGCTATCTGTAAAGAATAAGGGGTCTTTCAGAAAACTAAATCCTCTTTCAGCCGATTGTTGTTGTTTGTATGTACTCAGCATTTTGTCGGGGTCTAATTCGTCGCTATCGAGTACATTTGTGGCTAAGATAAATCGTCCCGATTGTTGTATTTCTCTCGCTACTGCCTGGTGGTCGATTTCGATGTTAGCTTGCAGTTTATACCCGGGCTTGTCTGTTTTTTTCACACTGGTGAAGCTGGTGGCATGAATGTGAGTTAGTTTGTGGTACTTAAATTTACTAGAGAGTTGTATTGCTGCCTCGAGCGCATCCGGTTCACACGCAAATTTTTGCAATGATAATTGCCTGAGCTTTTGTCGAGCTTCTTGCTCTAATTTTTGTATTTCTTTCTCAATTCGACGCAAATCCGCTTGACGGCGCACAGAGCTTTCTACTACTAACCATCTTTGTGGAATTCCCGCGTAATCGCTGTATTGTTGCGACCATCGATATCCTGGTATTTTACTCTCCACAAATTCTGCTTCACTTAGCTGACTTATCAGGTTTTTGGCTTGTTTTATTCCTAATGGTACTCGGCTCAACCATTTTAAGTTTTTGATAATTTCTAAGTTTTTGGCTGTATATAAAGCGCTATCTGCGACAAAGAGTGAGTCGAGGTTCAGTTGCTGTTTGAATGAGGATAAAATTTGTCCGAATACTGCTGAATCTGTTTGATTACCATCGGCTGAAGAAGAAAAATAATGGTACGTCTCCATCCAGGGGGAACGCATCTTATTGAACACTGTTCATCAGTGATGAGTATATTTTAAGATAAATTCACCATTGTTAGAA